>CAZHCQ010000154.1:0-5379 GCA_964531415.1 uncultured Gammaproteobacteria bacterium | reverse complement strand
TTAAAAAGATGTACGTTGTTTCAAAAGTTTATAGTGATCAGCAGGGGTTTATAGAGGCGGCGTTGCTTTAATTCACATCATACATGGCCGACAAAATAATCGTGTGCGGCTGTTTTTATCTAGAAATTGATACACGCCGGGTTTATGGGGCAGTGTCGTAAGGTTTTTTTGAAGTTTTTCTTGAGAGCCTTGCATTTTTTTTGTGTTCTGCTAGGATACAGAGTTTTATTTTAGCATTATACATAAATTGCTCGTTGTGAGGTATTGTGCGTATTTCACTTTAAGGGCAGAAAGAAAAAATATGGGAAAAACACCCGAACAGCCAGGTGGCGAGGTTGCAAAAGGAAAACTAAGTGCAGAATCGCCAGAGATCATACAAACAACTGCTACAGCGATGAAAGCTATTCTCGCACAACACCCCGAGGGATTGACTCGCGCAGAGATCATGAAGGACCTAGGGTGGGGGACGAAGCCAACACGTGAGCAGATGTTGTTGGTTAGTGAGGTGTTGAGACAAGAAGCCTTGAAATATGACAAGAAGGAAATTGCAATGATTACTGTTGAGCAGAGATACCGTTCGATCGCAAAATATAGGCTGACTTTTCAACCTAGTTCTACAAAAAATATTGATGCAGATCAAGAATAAATATCGCGGTTTCGTTTGGTGCTAAGAATTTATAAAGTGTATCTATAATCAAGTTTCTGCATTTGCGGTACGTTGTATTGCAAACGCACGCACTTCATACTATATGGCGGACAACGAACAGCCAAAGCCGAGCAAGATTTCTCACATGGAGCAACTATCGATGAGCGAAGAGTACGAAAAGTACGTAGCATTGGTGGAAGCTTTACAATCTCCTCCAACTGAAGCGGAGCGGAAAAACAGGAAATTGACAGGATCTTTGATTGACCTTGACCCTGTTGTGAGCGATAAATTAGTTGTTATAGCAGAGGGCAAAGAAGTAAAGGCTAGATATATTGGCTGGGTTTCTGAAGCTGGCCACAATACTCCGTATCATGTTCACCGTGTTAAGGTTCGGTTCATAGATGCACAAGGTTTACTAGAGGACATGACTTTCCACATTCACCCTGATCGGATTCTTTCTCACCATCCCGAGGAAAGAAGGGTTATGACGCCGTAATATTGTGGATAATTGAGCACCTTTTAAATGCGTATTGCCATTTTGGCTGAATCTTCAGACGCAGTATGATTGAGCATTGGAGGAAGATTTGCTCAACGACAGGATTTTTCAAGAAATTCAGCCGATGGCTGATGCGCATACATTGATTTTGCCGTCATTGTAAGGTATACTTTTGCCCTCATATCATTTCACACCATACATGGCCGACAAAATAATCGTGCGCGGAGCGCGGGTGCATAATTTAAAAAATGTCACTGTTGAAATTCCGCGAGATAAGCTGACGGTTTTTACCGGCATTTCAGGTTCGGGAAAATCCTCTCTCGCGTTTGACACAATTTACGCCGAAGGGCAGAGGCGCTATGTGGAATCCCTTTCCGCATACGCAAGGCAATTTTTAGGGCTGATGGACAAGCCCGATGTAGACGTTATTGAAGGGCTTTCTCCTTCAATTTCAATTGACCAAAAAACCGCTTCGCATAATCCGCGCTCAACAGTCGGCACTGTGACGGAAATATATGACTATCTTCGTCTGCTTTATGCGCGCATCGGGCGCCCGCATTGTTATGAATGCGGACGTGTAGTGCAAAAGCAGACGACCGAACAGATTGCCGAACAGGTGATTCGCATGCTGGAGGGATCTTCTCGCAAGGAAGGGGCAAAAATGATGCTCCTTGCCCCGATGATTAAAGACAAAAAAGGAGAGCATAAGAGCGCGCTTTTTGAGATTAGGAAAGCCGGGTTTTCCCGCGTTCGGTTAGATCATGTATTTATGTCGGTTGAGGAGGCGCTTGCGGTGCGGCTTGCGCCGAAGAAAAAACACACGATTGACGTGGCGGTAGACAGGTTAAGCTACACGAAGGGGCAGAACGCGGAAGAAAAAGCGGAACTGAAAGCGCGCGTTGCGGATTCCCTTGAAACCGCACTTGATTTTGGCGATGGGGTGGTGATGGTGCATGATCCGCAGAGCGGGGAGGACAAGATTATGAGCACGCATTTTGCGTGCGTGCACTGCAACGTCAATTTTACTGACCTAGAGCCGCGGAATTTTTCTTTTAACAGCCCGCACGGAGCATGTGAAACGTGCAGCGGGCTTGGCATGCGCATGGAAATTGACCCTGATCTGCTGATTCCAAACAAGCGTTTGAGTATCGCAGAGGGCGCGATACGCCCGTGGTCCCGATCCATGATGAGCGGGTGGTACTCGCGCATTCTTACTGCCGCGTCAAAAAAATACGGATTTTCAGTGAACACGCCTGTTGCAACATTCACAGAGGAGCAGCTGCATATTGTTCTTTATGGAAACAAAAGTGAAACATTACTGGTTGACTGGGCATCAGAAAAGTTCCAGGGCGAAGTGACAACGTCGTATGAAGGCGTGATTCCAAATCTAGAGCGACGGTATAAAGAAAGCCAGTCTGAACATGTACGGAGAGACATTGAAGGTTATATGCTCGCAAAGGAATGCCAATCGTGTTTTGGCAAACGCCTCAAAAAAGAAGTGTTGTCCGTTACTGTTGGAGCGTATGCTATTGATAAAGTTACCGGGATGAATATTGATGATACGCTTGCGTTTTTTAAAAAGCTTTCATCTTTAAGAGGAAGCGGTGCGCTCGGGCAGAAAGACATGACGATCGCCAAGCCGATTTTAAAAGAAATTATTGAACGTCTTGGCTTTTTACAAAATGTTGGCTTAAGCTATCTCACGCTTGCAAGAAGCGCCGCAACGCTTTCAGGGGGAGAATCCCAGCGGATTCGGCTCGCAACGCAGATTGGCTCATCTTTAGTGGGCGTGATTTATATTTTAGACGAGCCGTCCATCGGTCTGCATCAGCGCGATAACGCGAAACTGTTGAAAACGCTCATGCGCCTTAGGGACATTGGAAACACCGTTATTGTGGTTGAACATGATGAAGACACGATTCGCTCCGCAGATTATGCGGTTGATATTGGGCCGGGAGCAGGAGCATTGGGAGGCGAAGTGGTGTATGCGGGAACGCCGAAAGAGCTTGAAAAATCAGACGCGTCTTTAACGGGAAAATATCTTTCAGGGAAGTTAGCGGTGAAAGTTCCGCTGAAGTATCGGAAAGGAAACGGCCAGCAGATTGTGATTCAGGGTGCAAGCGAGCATAATTTAAAAAATCTGAATGTTACGATTCCGCTCGGAAAATTCGTGGCAATCACTGGTGTGTCCGGATCGGGCAAGTCAACCCTGATGAGCGATATCCTTTCAAAAGCGTTTGCAAAACATTTTTATAAATCGCGGGATATTCCGGGAAAGCACAAAGCAATTGTGGGAATGGAACATCTTGATAAGGTAATCACGATTGATCAGTCCCCAATCGGGCGAACGCCGAGATCCAACCCCGCAACCTATACCGGCGTATTTACCCCTATTCGCGATATTTTTGCAAAAACCCCAGAGGCGCGGATTCGCGGCTATAAAAGCGGCAGATTCAGCTTTAATGTGCGGGGCGGGCGGTGCGAGGCGTGCCAGGGGGACGGCGTCGTAAAAATTGAAATGAATTTTCTCCCGGATGTGTATGTGCAGTGCGAGGAATGCAAAGGCAAACGGTATAATGAGCAGGCGCTTGAAATTCATTATAAAAATAAAACAATTTCAGACGTACTTGCCATGACAGTAAGCGATGCGCTTCCGTTTTTTAAACATATTCCGGCAATTCATAATAAGCTTGTAACGCTTTCTGCCGTGGGGCTTTCCTATATTGCATTAGGCCAGCCCGCAACCACGCTTTCCGGCGGAGAAGCACAGCGCGTGAAGCTTGCGCTGGAACTCTCAAGGCGTTCAACCGGGAAAACCCTTTATATTTTAGACGAGCCCACCGTAGGCTTGCATTTTGACGATGTCCGCAAACTGTTGGGCGTTTTGCACGCGCTTGTTGATAAAGGCAATTCGGTTCTCGTGATTGAGCATAATTTGGACGTGATCAAATCGGTTGACTATATTATTGACCTCGGCCCCGAAGGAGGAGATAAGGGGGGCGAAGTTGTTGCAGTCGGCACGCCGAAGGAAGTTGCAAAAAATAAAAAAAGTTATACCGGGCAGTATCTTGCGAGGGCGATGGGGGGTTCTGCAAAGCGCGGACTCATTCCTGCAGATTGTCAATGAGGGATTGGATCTGTTTTCTAGAGTGTGTGTTTTTTTCGTCTGTATTGGCAAGGCACTGTGCATAGGATTCTCTTGCCGTTTTCTTGTATCCTAAATCCGACCATGTTTTTCCAAGCCAATAGTGTGTGTGACCAGACTTAGGGTTTATAGAAAGCGCCTTTTGAAACGCGATTGTCGCTTCGTTTTTTTTGTCTACACGATAGAGACATTCTCCGAGACGCGTGTATAGGGTACAGTAATCTATCCTCACGTCGTCACGTTTCTCCTTGCTTGCCTGTATATATGCGGTGATCGCTTTTTGGTAGTTGCACATATCATAAAACGCATCTCCAAGTTTAGTATAAAAGAAGGATTTTTCGGGAGTAAACATTATTCCTTTTTTATATACTTCAATCGCTGCTTCGCGCTTCTTGGTCTCCCGTAGATTTTCCCCCAAGCGACTGTAAAATTCCCAGTTATGAGGATCTATTGAGATTGCTTGTTCCATGAGTTCAGCGGCTTCATTGTTCATTTTCTTTTTGTTCAAGTAAGTTTCTAGATTTTTAAGGTTTAATATAGCCGCAACTTTTGGAGATAAAATTCTGCATGTGTATCCGGTTTTGTCATTTAAGTAGCGTGCTTTCGTTTTGCACCGTTTTGATTTGAGATCAAAGGACATCGCCCCTTCCTGTGCGTAGCGCGAAAATCGCACAATATCCTTGAGTGTCGCGCCTTCTAAATCGCTGTCGTTTAATTCTATAATTGAGTCAAGACTCCATTGCATATCCTGCCAGAGTACTTGTCCATTTGCGGTAATCACAAACGTGCCACGGTGGTATGGCATTTCAGCCACGACGTAGTTGATTCCTATCTCTTTCAGAAAGGACTCTCCTAAAAGCGCATACCCGAGGCAGTTTAAATATTTATCTTGAATTATTTTAGAAGGGCTGAAAGCACTCGGGTCATCTTTTCCAGATTCATACCTTGAACCGAAAAATTCCTTAATCACCTCCTGAACACGGCGGGCGATTTCTATCTCTTTTGCCGATATTGTGGATATATCTTTTGTGTCTTTGGCGTTCTGCAAGTCTTTTTTTAACTGTTTGATATTGAGTATATCAGCGATGCGCC
>CAZHCQ010000153.1:0-15491 GCA_964531415.1 uncultured Gammaproteobacteria bacterium | reverse complement strand
TTTGCTTCAATTTAGCAATCTCCTGACTTGAATATTTGATTCTCATATTTTTCTTTTGTTAATGATTAATTCTAACAAAAGAAGACAGTCGACACAGGACTTGTGTCCACTTTATGGGGTACAGATCATTGGCGGAGAGGGTGGGATTCGAACCCACGGTCCCCGATAAAGGGACTCCGGTTTTCAAGACCGGTACATTCAACCGCTCTGCCACCTCTCCTTATTCCCATCCCCCCACACCCCCCTTATCAAGGGGGGAACGAAAGGGGGGATTTCCTCCATTGATGTAGCTCCTTCTACACCGGCTCCTCCGGCACCACAACCCACATCACGATATACACCAAAATTGCGCTTCCGCCCATGAATAGTGCCGCCAAAAACAACAAACGCACGATCGTTGCATCAGCGCCAAAATAACATGCTAACCCGCCGCACACGCCTGCAATTTTACGGTTCGTTCGCGAACGATATAATTTTTTTGCTTGAGTTTGAGGCATTTTTTTAAAAAGTCATCATGCGTACTCACTCATAGTAACAACACTTTTAATTTACTGTCAATTAAACTATAGTATAGTCAATTATATGTCGTTCCAGAAACTCCTCCACACAGTGAAAGCAAACAGGCTCCCGGTTGATCCAATTCTTCTGGAGCTTGCGTATGAGTTTGCCCGCGAAGCGCACAAAGGCATGAAGCGAAAAAGCGGAGAGCCCTATATAAACCATCCCCTGCGAACCGCTACGCTTCTTGCAGAACTGAAGCTTGACGAGAAAACCATTATTGCGGGGCTTTTACATGATGTGCCGGAAGACACAAAAAAAACACTCAAAGACATTCAAAAGGATTTTGGAGAAGAGGTAGCACAATTGGTGGAAGGCATTACCAAGCTTGGGACAATCAAGTATCGCGGCATTGAGCGATATGCGGAAAATCTGCGTAAAATGTTTATTGCAATGGCGCTTGACATACGCACCATTTTCATTAAATTCGCAGACAGAATTGACAACTTAGAAACGCTCTCCGCGCTCCCCCCGCATAAGAGGGAGCGGATCGCCAAAGAAAGCCTTGAAATTTACGCGCCTATTGCAAATCGCCTCGGCATCGGGCTTCTGAAAGGCAGGCTTGAAGATTTAGCGTTTCCCTATGTATTGCCTAAAGAATATAAAAAAACGATCCAGCTTCTGCAAGAAGACCACTCCGAACGAAAAACCTGCCTGAACATATTAAAACACCAGACAACATCTATCTTAAAAGACAACAGCATTGACATGATCTCTATCCATGGCAGAACCAAACATCTCTATAGCTTGTTCAAAAAACTTGAGCGCTACGACAACGACATAAACAGAATTTACGATATTATCGCGCTCCGCATTGTTGTAAAAACCATTGAAGACTGCTACAAAGTACTCGGCATTATTCATGCTGAATACAAACCTCTGATTGGGCGCATTAAAGATTACATCGCCCAACCAAAGCCAAACGGCTATAAATCTCTGCACACAACCGTGTTTGCAAAAGACGGACACATTGTAGAATTTCAAATTCGCACTGAACAGATGCACGCCGAGGCCGAGTACGGGATTGCGGCGCACTGGTACTATGAAGAGTCGGATTCACTCCACCATACAGACAAACGGCTTGAATGGGTAGAGGAGCTCGCAAAATGGCAAGCAGAGCTTGGTGAAATTAAAGATACGAAAAAATATCTTGAAACGCTGAAAATTGACGTGTTTCAAAATAGAATTTTCGTTTTTACGCCGGACGGCGACGTGATTGACCTCCCAGAAGAATCAACCGTAGTGGATTTTGCGTACCATATTCACACTGAAGTCGGAGACCATTGCATAAGCGCAAAAGTAAACGGCAAAATTGTTCCGCTCAATTTTAAGCTGAAAAGCGGCGATATGGCTGAAATTATTATAGATAAAAATCGCAAAAGCCCAAATCCTGATTGGCTCAAATTTGTAAAAACCGGTACGGCACGAAGTAAAATTCGCTCTCAAATAGGCAAAAAAAGCTGGTTCAAATTTCCGTTTATTGGGAATAAAAGCTGATTGCTAGAGCGTCTCGTCGGTAATTTTTTGTACAATCTGCCCCAAATCTTCGGACGAGAAAAAGTGAATTTCAACTGTTCCGCGTTCGCCTCGCGTTTTCACCACAACTTTGGTTCCGAGTTTATGCTCAAGCGCTTTTTCAAAAGCCGCAACATTTGGATTCCGCGGCGCGCGTACGTGCCCAATAACCTCACTCTGCCGTGCATGGCGGGATGCGTCTTTCACGGTCAATTTCTGCCCTACAATTTTACGCCATAAGATCATCTGCTCTTTCTCCAAAGCGAGCCCGGCAATTATTTTTCCGTGCCCTTCAGTGATGCCCCCCTTGGCAAGGGAATCTTGTATCTCTTGCGGAAGGCTTAAAAAACGGAGCAAATTCGCAACCGAGGATCGGCTCTTGCCAAGCCGCTTTGCTAAATCATCTTGTGTAAGGTTGTAGCTTTCAATCAGCGCTTTGTAGGCGCGGGCAGTTTCAATAGGGTTTAAATTTTCACGCTGAATATTTTCAATAAGCGCAATTTCAAGCTTTTTCTTTTCGTCCGCACCCATTACCACTACCGGCACAGCTTCTAGCCCCGCGATTTTTGCGGCACGAAGACGCCTTTCGCCCGCGATGAGTTCATAGCCACCATCCGTTTTCGTTACCAAAAGCGGCTGTAAAATTCCATGTACGCGTACGGATTCAACCAGATCTGCAAGCGCGCTCTCTTCAAACGCGGTCCGCGGCTGATACGGATTCGCGCGAATATCCTTTGGAGCAATCTGCAAAATCGCTCTCCCCGGAGGTGCTGCAGGCGGAGCAGAAGAGCCATGCATGGTTCCCTGTTCGTTTAAACCAGGCGCTTTTTGTGGAATCAGCGCTGAAAGACCTCTGCCTAAAGGGCCTTTTTTAACATGTTGATCCTGCATAATTATTTATGAATATCTAATATTTCTCGCGCCAAGCGCTCATAAGCTTTTGCGCCCTTTGACCCTGCATCGTAGTTTAAAATAGGAACACCATAGGAGGGGGCTTCAGCAAGGCGGACATTGCGGGGAATAACGCTTTTAAATATTTTCCCGGGGAAATATTGATACAGCTCCCGCAGTACAACATCTGAAAGCGCAATACGCTTATCATACATGGTAATCACGACCCCTAAAATAGACAGATCCTGCTTCAAGTTTGTTTGAATGAGCGCAATCGTTTCAAGCAGGCTTGAAAGCCCTTCAAGCGCGTAGTATTCAGCCTGCACCGGAATAATAAGCTCTGACGCGCCCACCAGACAGTTAATCGTTAAAAGCCCCAGCGAGGGCGGGCAATCAATAAAAATGTAGTCATAGCTCTTGTGCACGCTTGCCAGTAAATCAAACAAACGAAACTCCCGCCGATCCATGCTTACTAAATCAATATGCGCTCCTGCAAGCGATGGGGAAGAAGGGGCAAGGTGGAACCGTTCATGATTTTCGCCAATGATAATAGCGGGCAAACCGCACTCGGAAACCAGCGCTTCATACATACCCTGCGAGAGATCTTTGTGGTTTATTCCAAGGCCTGCGGTTGCGTTCGCCTGCGGATCCATATCAACGAGCAGAACTTTTTTTCCTAAAAACGCAACATAAGACGCCACATTCACCGCGGTGGTTGTTTTTCCTACTCCGCCTTTTTGGTTAACGATGGCAATGATTTTCCCCATACACATACTCCCATTATACCCATGCCTGTATAAATTGACAAATCTATTTCCCTATGTTAATTTTCTTATACCTTACTTACCAATTTTCACAGATATGGCACATAAAAAGGCTGGAGGTTCTACCTCGCTCGGACGAGATTCAAACCCAAAATACTTGGGCATCAAACTGCAGGCTGGGCAAAGCGCGCAACCGGGATCAATTTTAGTGCGCCAGCGCGGAACTAAAATGCACCCGGGAAAAAATGTCAAACGGGGAAACGACGACACCCTCTATGCGGTTGCAAAGGGCACCGTTGCGTTCACGCAGAAAAAAGTACGCGCATTTGACGGAAAACTCAAAAAACGCAAATTTGTTCACGTAGTGTAGGGACAAGTCGCGACTTGTCCCTACTGGTTTCTCATGCAATTTTCTGTTGTGCGGCCAGAAGAAGCCCTACAAATAAAGGATGCGCCTGCAAAGGGCGGGATAAAAATTCAGGATGAAATTGAACACCCACAAAAAATGGGTGTTTTTTTAACTCAACAATTTCTACAAGCGTATTATCGGGCGATACGCCTGCAATCATCAGCCCTGCTTTTTCGCACTGCTCCCGATACCTGTTATTAAACTCATATCGGTGGCGATGACGCTCAAAGACACGCTTCACGCCATACGCTTTCTGCGCCAAAGAATTGCTTTTCAGCACACATGGATAGGCGCCCAAACGCATAGAAGCGCCATATTTTTTTTTCTGAAGTTTCTGAATCTGCTCTTGCATAATATGAATCACGGGGTTTTTTGTTTGTGCGTTAATTTCCTCGCTTGATGCGTCCAAAAGGCCAAGCACATTTCTTGCAAATTCAATAACCGCAAGTTGCATTCCATAACAGAGCCCCAAGAAAGGAATATTGTGTTCTCTCACATAGTGAATCGCGGCGATTTTCCCCTCAATGCCGCGCCCCCCAAATCCTCCGGGCACAATCACCGCATCAAGATTTTTTAACCGCTTCTCAAGCGAGCTTTTCTGTTTTTCAAATTCTTCGGCATCAATCCATACAATCACAGGGTCCCTCCCAACCGCCCATGCTGCATGCTTGATGGCTTCGCGCACCGAAATATATGCATCTTCTAAAGAAAATTCGCCGCTTGCATAATACTTGCCCACAATGCCTATGGTCAAAGTTTTTTTCACGGTCTGAATTTTTTTCACCAGTGCTTTCCACTGCGACATATTTTTCGTCCGCAGAGGCAGCTTCAATGCCCGCAGTACATTTTCACCAAACTGCTGTTCGTCCAGCACAAGAGGGAGCTCGTAAATTGATTTAACGTCCGGGTTTGAAATCACATGTTCAACCGGCACACTGCAAAAATCAGAAATTTTATCCTTCCGCTTTTTATCCATCGGCTTCTCGCTCCGCCCAACAATAAATTCAGGCTGGATGCCGGCGGCATTGAGCGTACGCACGGAATACTGTACCGGCTTGGTTTTCATCTCCCCAACGGACTGCGGGATCGGAAGATATGAAATATGAATATTTATCACATCCTCCGGCGCTGACCGTTTCATCATTCGATCCGCTTCTAAAAACAGAACGGTCTGATATTCCCCAACCGTACCCCCAAATTCAACCAACACCACCTCTGCTTTGCTCTTGCTTCCTGCACCTGTAATACGGCGGATAATTTCCTCCGGAACATGGGGAACAACCTCCACATCCTCTCCGTTATATTCCAAATTTCGCTCTCTTTGGATAACTTCCTGATAAATCTGCCCTGTCGTAATGTAATGCATGGCAGTAGAACATTGCGAAATAAAACGCTCATAATTGCCTAAGTCCTGATCCGCTTCAATGCCATCCTCTCCCACGAATACCTCGCCATGCTCCGTAGGACGCATGGTGCCGGCATCAATATTTACATACATGTCGCATTTGATACACGCCACAGCATAGCCCCGTGCCTGAATCAGCTTTGCTAAAGACGATACTAAAACTCCTTTCCCGAGTGAAGAAATCACGCCGCCAGTTACAAAAATATATTTTGTCGTCTGCATACGCACATAAAAACTTAATTCCACCCGCCATGGGCGAGTGGAAACTCTCAAAATACGCAAAAGTTTACCTCTCTTCGTCTGATTTTACCACAACCGTAATTGGAATGTCTATTCCGCCCACATGAACAAACGCTTCATGAACGCCAAGCGTTTTTATTTTATGCGGAATTCTCACCATTTTTGCGGTAATACTCATCTTCTTACGCTTCACAATTGCCTCGGCAATATCTTTTTCGTGAATTCCAGCATAAAGCTTTTCCCCTTCAGCAACTCTGCCGCGCACTAAAATTTCCTTGCCCGCAAGCTTTTCCCGCACATCCTCAACCATTCTTGCAAAGCGCGCCTGTTTTTTCACTTCTCGCGCTTTTTTGTCCTCTACTTCTTTCTTTGCAGAAAGAGTTGCGCTTCTCGCAAGCCCCTGCGGAAGCAAATAATTACGCGCATATCCCAACGAAACATCTTTGATCTCTCCCTGTTTTCCAACACCTGAAATGTCGGCAAGCAAAATAACTTCCATACTATTTGAATAAATTTATTTAAGTAACTCTAAAGCTTTATCAAGCTGCGGATCTTTATCATTATCAAAATCCGCGTCTGTCAGTTCAGCCGGAACGTCAGGCTCAATGCCTTCTTTGTCAATTGATCGGCCTTTGGGCGTCAGCCATTCAGCAATGGTAATCTTCAACGCAACATCATTTTCCAAAAGATGATAATCCTGCACGCTTCCTTTGCCAAATGTTTTTTCTCCGACAAGTGTGGCAAGTCCGTAATCCTTAAGTGCGCCGGCGAGAATTTCAGCGGCAGAAGCGCTCCCTTTGTTAATAAGCACGATGGTCTTGAGCCCCGCAAAATCTGCTCGATTTCTTGGAGAATTGGACTTCATCTCATTTCCCCGGCTATCTTTTTGAATCACCACGGTATCGCCGCTTATCCAAAATCCGGCAATATCCAGCGAAACCGGCAACAGTCCGCCCGGATTATTCCGTAAATCAAGAATTAATGCACGCGGCTTTTTTGCTAACACCTCTTTCGCTGTTTTTGTAAAATCTCTGTCCGTGCCTTCATTAAAATGCGTCAAATTGATATAGGCAATGCCCCCATCACGCATTTCCCACGTCACGCTGTCAATTTCAATTTCGTCCCGAGTTACCGCAATCTCGCGAAAATCTTTTTCTTCACCGCGCAAAACCGTTAAGTGTACCGATGTGCCTTTTTGCCCGCGAATCAGCATCACTGCCTGCTCAAGGCCAAGTCCGCTTGCTTCAGCTTCATTGATTTTATATATTTTATCTCCGGCGCGAAGACCCGCCAACTCGGCCGGAGAATTTTGAAGCGGCGCAATAATAGTGAGCACATTTTTTTTGATCCCAATCTGTGCGCCGATCCCTTCAAAATTTCCTGATATTTCACGTTCAAAATCTTGCGCTTCATCAGGCGTAAACAAATTTGAATATGGATCCCCCAGTGCTGATACCATCCCCTTGAGCGACCCATAAAACAACGCCTGATCGTCAATGGGCTGGCGCACATAGCTTTCATGAATCTGCTTCCACAAATCGGCATAGAGCTGTATGTTAAAATTTTTATCTTGGAGTATATCACACTGCCCGTTTCCTGCGCTCCCGCTCCCCTGCGCCTGGTCCCCGCAGACAGAGGGCTTTGAATCAGCCGGGAGTGCCTGCTTTGTTGCGGTTGCGCTTCCAAGCACAAATCCGGCATACACTAAAATCAAAAGAAAAAGATATTTTCCAAGCCGCGCCGTAAAATCTTTCTTTTCTTTCTCCTCATGCACCCCATGTTCTTTTTCAGCATCCATACTGATTTTGATAAAATATATACATATATATACGAATTGTGCGAATTCCGCAATGCGGACTACTCTGATACGCGCTGAATTTTTGCGCCCAACGCATTCAGCCGCGTATCTATGTCTGCATATCCGCGGTCAATAATTTCTGCATTATGAATCACGGTTTCTCCGTGCGCAAACATCCCCGCAATCAAAAGCGCCATTCCCGCGCGAATATCAGGGCTCTTGAATTCATAGCCGTGCAACTGTGTCGGGCCGTAAATCACGGCGCGGTGCGGATCGCATTTTATCGCGTGAGCTCCCATTTTTACAAATGACGCAATGTGTTCCAGACGGTTATCAAACAACGGATCATGAATTAAGCTTAATCCTTCAGCCTGTGTTGCAAGAAGGCTAAACTGCGGCTGTAAATCAGTTGGAAAACCCGGATAAATCATGGTTTGCAGATGAAAACTTTTCATCTTTGAGGAAGGAAGAATTTTGATAAACTCGCCTTTTTCTTCGCTTTTCCCAGTTTCAAATTTAACGCCAATCTCTTTCATCTTTGCAAGAACGCTATCCAAATGCTCCAGCACAAGCCCATGCACCACAACGCCTTTGCCTAAAAGCGCCGCGGCAACACAAAATGTTCCGGCCTCAAGCATGTCTGGAATCACTCTATGGTGCGTGCCGTGGAGTTTTTTCACGCCCGTAATCTTGATCGTGTGCCCTGTTTTCTCCTCTATTTTGGCGCCCATGGAATCCAAAAACTTAATTAAATCAATCACATGCGGTTCTAGTGCAGCGTTTCTTATAATGGTCACGCCCTCGGCAAGCACCGCGGACATAAGCACATTTTCAGTGGCAGTCACCGAAAATTCACTCATCACAACGGTTTTCCCTTTGAGCCGCGAGGGTTTACAGTCTAAAAAAATTTTCCCCGCGGAATCAACCCGTTCGGCAATATCCATGCCAAGCTCGCGGAGCGCGTGCATATGCGTCCCCAAAGGACGGTTTCCAAGCACACATCCCCCCGGCTCCGGGAGCATAAACTTTCCGCATCGCGCAAAAAGCGGCGCTATCAAGAGCGCTGATGATCGCATGCTTTTGACCGCCTCTTCAGATATATTCGCACAAGTAATAGTTTTTGCATGCACCACCACGGACCCGCTTTGAGAAAACGTCACCCGCGCCCCAAGCGAACGCAAAAGTTCAATCATACGCACCACGTCAACAATCTGCGGAACATTTTCAATAGTCGTTTCTTCGTTGGTTAAAAGAGACGCGGCAAGAATTACGGTTGCAGCATTTTTGAACCCCCCCACCTTGATTTCTCCTTTAAGCGGAGTGTCTCCCTGTATAATAAATTTTGTCATATCTATAACTCAACGAGCGAACTGCTCCCCACAATAAGGCGATGTCCGGAAGGGAGTTTATTGGCAGACGACACAACGCGGGATCCAAAACCAATAATACTCTCTACAATGCGCGCTGTTGAACTCATCTTCGCTTCTTCAAACACAATACTGTTTTCAATTTCCAAAGAAGTAATTTCAGCACGGCTTCCAATGGACGTATATGGCCCTATGTAACTATCTGAAATCAGGCAGTTGTTCCCTATGCTCACCGGCCCGCGGATCGTCGTTCTTCCGCTCACGCGCGTTCCTTTCCCTATCTCCACTTTGCCCTGAAGAATGACTTCCTTATCAATAATCGCGCCGATTGTGGACGGCGTTATATAATTAAGAAGCATCTGATTCGCCTCAAGAAGATCTTCGGGTTTTCCCGTATCTTTCCACATGCCAGCCACTTCACTATGCCCGATTGCATAACCCTTTTGAATGAGCCACGTATGCACTTCCGAGATTTCATATTCACCACGCGACGCGCTTGGTTTCAAATGTTCAAGCGCTGAAAAGACATGCTTATCATACAAATAAATTCCCGTAACCGCAAATGGGGAGATCGGATTTTGAGGCTTTTCTATAACACGAATTATTTTCCCTTTCACAATCTCTGGAACGCCAAACCTGCCTGGGTCAGGCACTTTGGCAATCACGAGCAAACCGTTCAGCTGTTCCTTTTCAAATTTTTCAATCAATGGAGATAAGTCTTCAGAAATCACGTTATCTCCCAAATGGAAAAGAAATGGGTCGCCATCTAAAAAATCTTCCGCAACTTTTATCACATGGGCTACACCTTTGGGGCCTCCGACTTGTTCCCGATATGTAATACGCACACCAAAGTGCGACCCGTCTCCAACCACTTTTTTAAGTTCTGTATCGCCCTCATTGATGACGATGCACACGTCCTTTATCCCTGTTGCTCCTATTTTTGCAAGCGGATAATAAATCATTGGCCTGTTGGCCAAGGGGATAAGATGCTTATTCATCGTATGGGTAATAGGCCGTAGCCTTGTTGCGCGCCCTCCAGCCGCAATGAGTCCTTTCATCATAGAAAATCAATAGCTTACGAACGACCTTTGCAGACTAGCAAACCACACCCCTACTTGGCAAGGAGAGAGTCAATAATAGACTGGAACTGCTCATAAGGTACCGCCCCTGAAACAGGCACTCCACTGCCGTTTGCGATAATAATATTACCCGGCGTGCCGGTTACGCCCGCTTGAATGCCTTGAGAGTAGTCTGCATCAACACGCTCTGCAAATTTTTGAGATTCATAGCATTTCTTAAACGCATCTTCCTTTACCCCAACTTCCTTTGCCAAACGCACATATAAATCATCCCCCAGAGAAGATTGATTTGCAAACAGTTTGTCCGCATACTGCCAAAATGCGTCATTGCCTCCTAAATCAGCAACACACTCGGAAGCTTCGGCCGCAGGCCGCGCATTCGGGTGAATGCTGTCAAGCGGAAAATGCTTGTACACCCAGCGGACATCATCTCCATATTCCTTGCTGATACGCTGAAGCGTCGGGTGATGGCGCTGGCAATAAGGGCATTGAAAATCTGAAAATTCAACAATCGTTACTTTTGCATCTGCTTTGCCTAAAACATGGTCGGTATCGCTCACTGTCGGCAGAACAATGTTCGGATTAGGCGCAGGAGAGGGAGAAGGATCGCCTCCTTGGGACGGAGGTGTTTGCCCGCCGTTATCCGCAACTTGCTTATCATTCACGCTCGGCTTTACTTTTCCTGTTTCAGCCTTGCCGTTTGCAGAGCTTATCAGTATCAATACCGCAAGCACGCTTGTTGCGGCAAGCCCGGTAATGAGTCCAAATATAAAAGTTAACTTCGGGGACGACCCCTCAAACAGAGGTTTCTCACTCATATATATATTGATTGGTAATGGCATCCGCCTAAGCGGATGCCATTCCTATCGTTTTTTAAATACACGATTTATAAATCTATTATTATGAATTAACCATACATCGCTTCCGGTCACGGCAAGAGACAGCGAAGCCGCACACAGACCGATATTTTTCCATATCAAATTAATATCAATTAAAAAGAAAAAGAACACAAAGAGAACCGCGCACAATAAACTGACCATCTGAACCGCAACACCAAGCACAAGCAGAATCCCAAGCGCAAGCTCGGCGTAAGACTGAATCGCCACCATAAGCGCGGTATCAAAGGGAAGCCATGCCCACGTTTCAAGAAATGAAATTGCACTTTCTTTGTTTGTACACACGCCAATTGCCGAAGGGCTTCCAAGAAGCTTACTCGCGCCGGACCACACAAACACTGTTCCAAGACCAATACGCAAAATAAGGGTTGCGTATTTCTTGCGATGATATAAAAACTGTTCAACCTCCTTTCTGTCCATCCTGTTTCACGTTAAGCGCCATGCCCCCGATATACCCGACATACGCGGGAAGTACTGGCAGAATACATGGAGAGAAGAATGTCAGTAATCCGCCTAAAAATGCAATAATAAACGTAACGCGCCCATCTCCCCCAAAGTCTAATAGTATATCAGGTATCCCGATAAGCGCAATAGTTTTTCCTAAAACAGCCGACCATTCATTGGTAATCAAAAGTAGGCCCATCAGCAGAATCAAAGCGCCGGAAAATTTCTGTAAAATCGCCGCGTATTTTAAGAGCACGCGAATGCGCTGAATAAAAAATCCCATCCCCGCACTGATTATCAAAAAAGGGATTGCAAGGCCGAGCGTAAATAATGAAAGCAGCCACATCCCGCTCCAAAAACCAGCCCCCGCGGACGCGGCAGAAACAAAAAAAAGAATAGTTGCAAGAAGCGGGCCGACGCAGGGCGTCCACCCAAAGCCAAAGGTCATGCCCGCCAAAAATGAATGTACGCCTTCAATCCGCCGCATCGTTTTCTGCCCGCCAAACGTGAATTGTTTGTATAAAAATGGGATTCGCACAAGTTCCATTACATAAATTCCCATAAAAACAAAGAATATTCCGCCCGCGCGCTGGAGTAAAAATCTGTTTCGCGCAAGAAATTGCCCTATACCGGAGGCGGCAATACCAAGCACCATAAACACGAGGCTAAACCCGCACATAAAAAAAACGCTGTTTAAAAAAATACGTTGAGAAAAAACACGTGCGGGAAGCGCGGGATCGGAAGACTCGTTCATATACAAAGCATCTTACTGTTACTGAATTACCGGCTGTTTTGATTTCCATTCATGGGCATGCTCGTAGGCATAGCCGATCTGCAAAATAGTTTGCTCGTCAAATTGCTTGCCAATAATCTGCATGCCGATTGGAAGATTCTCTGTGGTAAATCCGCAGGGAACGCATAATGCAGGCACCCCTGCAAGGTTGATAGGAACCGTATAAATATCAGCAAGGTACATCTTCATCGGATCATCGCACTTTTCTCCGATCTTAAAGGGCGGAGTCGGCGAGGCTGGGCATACAATACTATCCACGCGTTCAAACACTGCGTCAAAATCACGCTTAATTAAGGTGCGCACTTTCTGGGCCTTTTTGTAGTACGCATCATAATAACCGCTTGAAAGGGCGTAAGTGCCAAGCATGATCCTCCGTTTTGCCTCCGGGCCAAAGCCCTGCCCTCGCGACTTCGTAAACACAGAAAGCAAATCAGCGGCATCATGCGCGCTGTATCCATAGCCGATGCCGTCATAGCGCGCCAAATTTGAACTCGTTTCACTGGTAGAAATTAAATAGTACGCGGAAACAGCGTATTTTGTATGAGGCAAGCTCACTTCCGATATTGAAACGCCCTGATCTTCAAAAAACACAATCGCCTTTTCAACCGCTGTTTTCACGCGCAGATCAAGCCCTTCGGTAAAGTATTCCTTTGGAATTCCTATACGCAAGCCTTTGAGCGAACGCTTGAGATTTTCAGCGTAGCGCGGCACTTCACGTTTTGGGGTTGTTAAATCTTTCGGGTCGTGCCCGGCGATGTACTCTAAAATAATCGCGGCATCTTCAACCGAGCGCGCAATCGGGCCGATGGTATCCAAAGAAGACGCGTAGGCAATCACCCCAAAACGAGAAACTCGCCCATACGTTACCTTGAGCCCAACCGTACTCGTAAAACTCGCGGGCTGGCGAATTGAGCCGCCCGTATCTTCCGCAAGAGAAAATACTCCCATTGCAGCAGAAACAGCGGCAGAGGATCCGCCGGAGGATCCGCCGGGAACATACCCAAGATTCCACGGATTGTGCGTGGTGCCGTAATCTGAATTTTCCGTTGAGCTTCCATGGCCGAATGCGTCGCAATTTACTTTGCCGATCAGCACTCCTCCTGCTTGTTCAATTTTTTCAAATGCAGTTGCGCTGTAGGGAGGAATATAATTCTGCAAAATTTTTGATCCTGCCGTTGTTTTTATTCCCCGCGTACAAAATACATCCTTTGCGGAAAAAGTGATTCCGGTAAGTATGCCAATATCAGCGCCCTCTGCAATTTTTGCGTCGGTTTCTGCGGCGCGCGCATATGCGTAATCTTTGGCAACAGTGATAAATGCGCGCACATGCGGGTCAAAATCAGCGATGTTTTTGAACGCCTCCTGCGCCAATTCCAATGCGCTTACTTCTTTTTTTATTAATTGTTCGTGGAGTTTTTTAATCATAGTACACAAGTACAAAACACCCCTACTCAAACACCGCCTTCACGCATACGCCGTCTCCGTTTCGCGAGGGAACTTGGGCGAGCAGATCTTCGCGAAATGCACACGGCGCGATCTTATCTTCTCTCGTCATATTGGCAAGCTCGGTAACATGCGCGGTAACCGGCACCTCATCGGTATTGAGCTCGTTCAACTGTTCAATATAAGAAAGCACCGCGCTTAAATCCCCCGCAAAGCGCTCAACTTCAGCCGGGGAAAGCTCCAAACGGGCAAGCTGTGCAATCTGTTGTGTTTCTTCTTTGGTAATGTGAATCATAAGACTGCAACGTGAAACTTTTCAACCGCATCCTCGCGTACATAAAGCACAAACGAACCGCGCGCGTTCATATCAATGCGAGAGTACGCATAACCCCAATATCCAAATGCAACAAGGAAAAAAAGAATTAAAAAATACAGTAGTTGCTTCATAACGCTCTCATAATGCCTTGTGTTTTATACCTTTATTGATAGTATATCATTATTAAATAAACTAGTAATTTTTAAAGTTGGCGCTTCGCCTGTTGTATTTGGCAAAGAGAATATATTTTTAAACTCTTGAATCGCTCGGCGTCATTTTAGACCCTATTAACCGCGAGCTTAAACCATTGCCGATGCTCCTTTAGGCGAAAATGTTACCCGCGTGCTCATCTTGGTCATTCCTCGTCTCCATTAAACTTCATCCCTGAAAGCTCGTCCGGCAAGAATTCCTGCGGTGCGGCTGGATCATCATGCGTGTAAATATAATTTTTGCCGTATGCTAACTCTTTCATCAAAGACGTTGGCGCGTTGCGAAGGTGCAGAGGAACCGGCAATGCGCCGCTTTTTTGCACCTCGGCGCGCGCCAGATCAATCGCGCGTTTTGCAGAGTTGGACTTGGGCGCACGCGCAAGATAGATAACGGTTTGCGAAAGAATAAGCTGGGACTCGGGCCACCCGATTTTTCTCACCGCATCAAAACATGCGTTTGCCACCACAAGCGCTGTTGGCAATGCATTTCCAATGTCCTCGCTTGCAAGAATAAGCAGGCGCCGCGCGATAAATTCAGGATCTTCTCCGCCTTCTATCATGCGCGCAAGCCAGTACACTGCGGCAGAAGGCGCAGATCCGCGTATTGATTTTATGAACGCGGAGATCACATTATAATGCTCGTCCGCTTTTTTATCGTATATAAGGTGCGTTTTTTGCGCAATTGAACGGACAGTCTCTTGCGTCACACATACGTACCCGTCCTTTTCCAAAGATGAATTCACTGCCACCTCAAGCATATTCAATGCAACGCGCGCGTCTCCACCTGAAAGCTGGGCAATGATCTCAAGAGTTTCTTTTGCAATAGAAATGTTTTTCTCGCCAAGCCCGCGGTCTTTACTTACAAGCGCATTCTCTAAGATGAGCACAAGTTCTTCAAGAAAAAGCCCCCGAAGCACATACACGCGGCAACGGGAAAGCAATGCGCAATTTACCTCAAACGACGGGTTTTCAGTTGTCGCCCCAATCAGCACAAGGAGTCCGTTTTCAATAGAAGGCAAAAGCCTGTCTTGCTGGGCTTTGTTCCACCGATGGATTTCATCAAGAAACAGCACTGTCGGAACGCCGCGCGTTTTATTCTCTCGCGCTTGGATTATAATTTTACGAAGATAAGAAACGCCGGATGAAACCGCAGAAATACTGTGAAATTCAGCGTGTGCGCCCCGTGCCAAAATCCGCGCGATGGTTGTTTTCCCTGATCCTGGCGGCCCACACAAAATAAGCGACGGCACATGCCCGGCAGAAACCGCCTTGCGAAGCGCAGAATCTCTGCCAATCACCTCCCTCTGCCCCAAAACATCATCCAATGTATGCGGCCGCATG
The DNA here is from genome assembly GCA_964531415.1 of uncultured Gammaproteobacteria bacterium. GTDB lineage: Bacteria > Patescibacteriota > Patescibacteriia > UBA9629 > CAZHCQ01 > CAZHCQ01. Next base: position 23 of record CAZHCQ010000153.1, on the reverse strand, counting down.
CGATCCGCAAGCGGCGTTCGCTG
>CAZHCQ010000152.1:0-4137 GCA_964531415.1 uncultured Gammaproteobacteria bacterium | reverse complement strand
ATAAGCGGAGCATTGATGCCCTCTGAAAGAGCACGCGCAATTGGGCAGGACGAAACGCGTACGCCGATTTTGCGGTTCAGGGCAAAAAGCCCTTTACGCACCCGGGGGAAAAGCAAAAGCGTAACTGCTCCGGGCCAATATTTTTCTGCAAGCAATAAAGACCTATCGTCAAATTCAAAAAACTCCTGCGCCATCTGTAAAGACGCAACAATCAGCGTAAAAAGCTTTTCTTGCGGGCGGTTTTTAATGCCGTATATCTTTTGTACAACTTTTCTGTTCAAAGCATTACCGCCAAGGGCATATGCGGTTTCGGTGGGATAGATAACAACCTTGTTGTTTAACAAAGCGAAAACGGCTATTTTAAAACTATGTTTACTGCAGTCAAGAATGTGCATATACGCTTTCAATAGTATATCAAATTATCAGCGCAGTTAAACCTCCATTGCATCGGCAATTTCACCCGCAAATTCAAAAAACTCCTTTGAACGCTTCAATCTCTGCTCTCTTGGCCGCGGAAATGGAACATCGTATACTTTCTTAATCCCCATTGGCCGCCTTGAAAGAACGCACACTTTGTCTGCCAAAAAAATTGCTTCACTTACATCATGGGTTACAAAAATAATTGTCTTACGGTCTGCTTCCCATAACTTCGTTAAAAATTCCTGCATTTTAGATCTTGCCTGCGCGTCAAGAGAACCAAACGGCTCATCCATCAATAAAACTCTTGGATTGTTTGCTAAGGTACGCGCAATGGCGGCTCTCTGTTGCATTCCTCCTGATAAAGCTTTGGGGTAAAAATCCGCACATTCAGTTAATCTTGTAACACGCAAATAATGTTCAACTATTTTATTTTTTTTCTCTTGCTTTACTGCCCGCAATTTTGCCCCAAAACCGATATTTTCTCGCACAGTAAGCCAAGGGAATAATGTAAAATTCTGAAATACCATACCTCGCTCTTTGCTCGGCCCAACAACTTTTTGGTTATCCAAAAAAATTTCTCCTCTTGATGGTTCAAGCAATCCAGCGGCAATTTTCAAAAAAGTACTCTTCCCGCACCCGCTCGGGCCTACAAGAGCAACGAATTGCTGATCTTGTATCGTCAATGACAGGTTTTCAATCGCTGGAATACGCCGTCCGTTGTTCTCATATATTTTTGAAAGATTTTTGACTTCAAGCATACGCAGATTTTTCAGCCCATGAAAAAAACTTCCGATACAGGAATTTGAAGAGCACATCAATAAGCAGTCCAAGCACGCCGATAGTAAAAATTGCCGCTATCACATTGGCCGTTTGCAAAAATCGTTGAGCGGTGATGATGCGGTATCCGAGCCCTGAAGTCGCGGCAACAATTTCCGCAAGCACAACAAATGTCCACGCCGCGCCTATCATTAACCGCATTGCGTCCCACATACCGGGAAGCGACTGCGGAATAATGACCCAAAACACAATATCGCTAGGGCTCGCGCCCAATGTATAGGCAATTTCGGCATATTCTTTTTTGCTATTTGCAACTACATCAAAAACTAAGAGCGTAAGGTAAGGAGCAACCCCTGCAAAAATTAAAAGCCATTTTTGTAATTCTCCAATGCCAAACCAAAGAATAAAAAGCGGCACAAACCCAGAGGGAGGAATGTATCTGATAAAACTGATAATTTGACCAAAAAAAGCCTCGCCTCTCTTGTTGATTCCTAAATAAATTCCCAGCGGCACAGACACCAAAACAGAAAGCAGAAAGCCAAGCGCAACCCGATAGACGCTTATTAAAATATCTCCAACAAAACCAAATTCGCGAACAAGTTTTATAGCCGCTGAAAAAACAGCAACAGGCGTCGGCAAAAAAAGCGGTTTTATGAATCCGGAATAACTTGCGCACACCCATAAATCAAAAAACAAAGCACTCCCCAGAAAAGACAAAAACAAATAATCCCCCTTTGAATCTTGTTGGTGTATTCGGGTCATTTTTCGCATTAACGAATTTCGTTAAGAAGTGATGGGTCAATAATTTTATTTATATCTGGCTTAGTTTTGATAACTCCATCTTGATAATAAATCTCAGCGGCTTTGGTCATAATTTCATACATGTTGTGCGCTTGAGTTTTATCAAACTTTTCTAAGTTAAACGCATAGTCAGCCAGCGTGACGGTATCGCGTATTGGCGCAAACTCTCCTGGCGTCAAGCCAAAATTTCTTGCTACAATAGCATTTCCTCCGGTTCTATTTTTTTCCCAATAATCAACTGCCTTGAAATATCCTCTCATAACTTTTTTTATGTCCTCGCGCCTTTTTTCTAAAACATCGCGACGCACTATTACATCATCGCTGATAATATTGGGGTAATCCCGACTGCTGAACAAAATTCTGCCGTTCTTTGTTTCAGTTAATATTTTTGTCAACCACGGCTCCCAAGTCATCCCTGCATTAATATGCCCAGCGACAAAGGAAACGCCCACCTGTTCTGGATCCATATTCACGATCTCTACATCACTTGGTTTCAAGCCTTTCTGTGCCGCGAGATATCTGAAAAAGAAATGGCTCGGAAATCCTAACCCAAGATACACCTTCTTACCTTTAAGCTCAGTAATATCTTTAACATCATGTCTCGTCACCATTCCATCAGCGCCATAGGAAAGGCTTGGTGCGAATATCTGAACAACGTCAATGCCGGAATCTGCGGCTATCAGGGTAAAATCAGCACTACCAGCAATCATCTGAACTTGATTACTGCCAAGTGACGGGATAAGATTTTCTGCCGATAGCTTCACCAATTCCACCTTCACCCCCTCTTTGTCAAAGAATCCTTTTTCTTGAGCGATATAAAATGCTCCATAGCCTGGATATACAACAATGCCAATTTTTATCTGCTCTTGATTTGTAGGCACTGAATTTAGCTTTAAACCAGCGTACGCAATCCCGCCTACAACCAAAACTGCGCAAACGGCTATGATGAATTTTTTCATAGTAATTCAAAGTTTAATTGATATCTAAATATCCAATTTAATATCTTTATGAGACTCTGACAATTTACTTAGAAGATAAAATAACATCTTTTTCCTTATAACAAAGCAAAAAATCATCAATACTCTATACCTGTTGACAGAAATATTGACAGTGCTATGCTTGCGCTTATGGATACTTTACGGGTACTACAACAACTCGGATTAAGCGAAAAGGAATCAGTTGTGTACCTTGCCTCTTTGCAATTAGGCAAGGAAACCGCGTTTACCATTGCAAAACACAGCGGATTAAAGCGCTCCACTGCGTATGTTATTTTAAACGAACTCAATGTAAAAGGATTGATGGATATTTCTAAAACCCTGAAAGCAACGCTGTACAATCCAGTTTCCCCCAAAAAATTGCTCCAACAGATTAATTTTCGTAAAAACCAGTTAGAAGACGCATTGCCAGAACTGCTTCTTTTACATAAAGGCAAGCCGGAAAAACCAAGCGTCCATATTTTAGAAGGGAGCCGAGGGGTGGAACTGGTATATCGCGAGATCATTGATGCGGCAAGGACTGGAGAAGAAATACTGTGTTTTGGACAATTAAAACATTTTGACAGCTCGTACAAAAAATTGCTTGAACTATGGATCCGCGAGATGAAAAACAAAAAAAATAGAGCAAGGGAAATTGTGCCAAATGAGGACTATGAACTCGCGTATATCAAACGCGTTCAACAAAACAAAAACGCACGCCATCTCATAAAAACGATGCCGCGCAAATGCCTTGTAAATGATAATATTATTTATGCCGACAAAGCGGCAATTTTTTCTGTAGAGCAGGACGCATTCGTGGTTTTAATAGAAAGCGCGCATATTGCGAAATCATACCGCAATTTATTTGAATTCCTTTGGATGCACAGCGAAGCACCATCACACCACGAAACTTAACACCTTGTCCTGCACATAAAATTTCTTTTTGATCTCTTTCCCTTGCAAGTACGCCTGAATATTTTTTTGTTCAAGCGCCATTGATTCAACTTCTTCTTGGCTCATCCCTGCAAACGCGGGAAGCTGGGCGCGAATTTTCCCGTTAATTTGAACTACCACGACCACGTTTTCTTGGCGAATATGCTCTTCGTCAAATTCAGGCCATCGCACAGCAAAAACCGAGGCCGTATGCCCAAGCCGCTCCCACAGC
>CAZHCQ010000151.1:0-3209 GCA_964531415.1 uncultured Gammaproteobacteria bacterium | reverse complement strand
AGTGAACAAGTGTTTTGGTTGTGGCAAGCGGGTCTTTCATACTTTGTATATAATCAGAACGGCGCAAAGTATAGTTTCCGTTCTGAACGTCAAAATCCGCATCTCGGTTTGGGAGCGCGCGCGAGGGCGCAATAATTTCCGCGCGTTCAAACTCGCATATACCGCCTTCCGAGTGTATATCCTTAAGCACGGTAAATCCCCACAAGAAATCTCCATCCTGAATTGCTCTGGCAACATTTAAAGGCACCGGCGTACTTGAGGGAATCCGCACAAAACTTTTTCCGCTCGGCGGAGTTTCTGCTTTGCTGTCTTTAAGCGTTGAATAATATAAGTTTGATTGGTCAAGATCAGGAAGTTGCAGTGTGCCTTTTGTACTTTTCACCCCATTTGAAAGCTTCAACGCATACTTCTTTTCCGGTGTAAGCGGGCTGTTTACGATCACATTTGTTCCCTGCGCGGTTTCATATAGTGTGAAATAATCCCCTTTCACGCTGAAATTGTCAATCAAAAATTCAAGAACCGCACCGTCTTTATCCTCTGCAATGCCCCTGATAATCAGCTGTTTTGCCTCGCTCTTACTCTGCTGAAACGAGAAATTCACCGAAATCTTTTCTTCGTTTGCGCGCGATGAAAAATCAACCATATCTCCAAGCTGTTCTTCTCCAGTTGCCGTATTTTTCACCGCAATTTGTACCAGCCCATTCCCTAAGCTTTTCGTGATTGTACCAGTAACGCGGTAGCTACGGTTAGGAAGCGCCTTTGCGGAAGAAATAATGCCTCCGCTTTTTCGCGCGCCAAGCACAACGCGCTGGGCATAGATATTTCCGTTCTCGTATAAAGAAAGCGTTGGCTCGCCATCTTGGGTCCACTCTGCGGCGATCTTTCCGCCAGAGGCATCCTTTTCCCCCGGCGGTTTTGTAATCTGTCCATTTTCTAAATACTCTGTATCTAAATTACACGCGGTTGTCATGCCGTCTAACAAACTGGCTAAATCATTAAAAAACTTTGGGGCGCTTACTTGGGCGCGCGCAAAGGGAATAAATTTTTGCACAAATTGAAATGCAAGCCGCAAAAATCCGCGCAAAGACGAAGCATGTGCAAAAGTAATGCCGCTGTCTTTATCTCCTATCGGGCATACTGCATCGTTCGTAAAGAGCCACGCGCCTTGTTGTATGGTTTCTCTCGCAACCGGCTGGTTAAAGCTAAAGCTCATCTGCGTGTTTACGCATACGTTTTCTCCGATAGGCGCATTAGACGCCATGTTTACATAATCATACACCGTAATATTTTTTTTTGCTTCAGCCCATGGCTCTGTTTTTTCATCCAAATTTACCCGAGACGAAATCCCAACATTTTTGTCTGGAATCGGGTGTACTACCGCTGTTTTTGGGTTCGTTTCGGTATACATTTTTGCCTTTATAGCAACTGGAGTTTGAGGCTGGTTTGGCAGAGCAGACACAACGTCAAACACTTTTGCAATGCTCCCGCCAATTTTTAAGTCTTCCTCATCAGGGTCAATCTTATATTGATGCACCGGGTCGCTTGGAAGCGGGCGGATATCTTGCGAATAATTATTTGGAGGATCTTGCACCAGAGTGATGGTATCGTAATACAGGTTTGTTGGGCCGCTTGAAAGCTTCAACTCTCGTGCAAAGGAAAGCACCTCAACAGGACTTTGATTCACAGCCTGCACTGGTTGTGGCTCCCATTTCACGCTTTGGTCAAACAGGGGAGTACCCTGAAACTTCGGCTGTACCACAAACGCTGTTTGTTTGCCGCGAAACACCTCCGGCACCAAAGCCTGAAACACCACCGAGTCTGCAACGTCAATGCACGCGCCTTTTTGTGAAGAGAGATGATCTGTATCGTCTGTTAAAAACTGCCAAATACAAAGATTAGTGCCAAAGCAGTCCAGCGTTTTTGCATTGGTTGACATGATGTCTTGGCTAGGCGCATCTACGCCTGTTAAATAAGTATTCAAATTTAAACTTGCGCCTTTTGGAACAATCGTATAAAACATGCTTGCCTTTAAACGCCCTTCATCTGCCTGCGGGGGAAGAATCACAATATCGCTCTCTGTTTCCGAAACCGCGCTCCATCCCGACACTTCAACTGCCCGTACATCTTCATACAGAGCAAAATTATCAATCCATCCTCCTGTATCTTTATCAGTATCAATTTGAAATGAAATTTTAATATACGGCGCTTCTTGCAGATCGTATGCACTAAAATTAATAGTCTGGATTGCGTCCGGGTTTGGCTCCGGATTGGCAACCGGGAATTTCAAAGAAAAAACATCCGGGAGATTTTGAAAATCATCAAATATCCGCGTGTAGGGAGTACCTGATACTAGAGTAACACCATCGCTTTTCACAAACTGCACGGTAATTGAAAGCTTTGTTATCCCGCCTTTTTCGCCCTTTAACATAAACTTTCTATCTCCAGACTCAAAAACAGCGGTGCCTTCTCTCTTGATTATCTGGCTAATAATGCCGCTTTCGCCTTTATATCCCTCTATTCTCGTATTTTTGTAATGCACTGTTTCAGCGGCAACTTCCCACTTATAGGCAAAAGTTTTCTCTTTGTTGAACTCTTCAAAATCGCTGTTTGTAAGCAGATTGCGTTGGGCGTATACTTTTATTTTTTTGTCCAAATCAGTTTTTAAAACAGGCTGATTAAACTTCATCTGCACTGTTCGGTTTAAACATACGCCTGTTCCTTTCGGCGTTTGCGCGCTTATTTTAAGCCCCTCCTCTCCAACGGCAAACTCCAGCGGGTTGCTCTTCTTTGACCTATCGGCAATCGCTATGCGCACATCGGCCTTCTGCGGCGGGAAAGATTCTTTTTTGGGAACAAGAACGCAAACTTCCTTCTCCTTCCACGTTTCACTCACTGGTTTACAAAGGCTTGCGCTCGTTTGATCAAAAACTACACTGCCCGGCGCAGTTTCGCCGGTTGGAGTTTCTAGGTTTTGTCCGTATATAATGATCGGCTGTTCCCGTTTTTGCGTTGGAGGATTAAGCCTACAAATGCCGGGGTATACTTCAGCATTGCCTGTAAAAAGCGAATTTTTTTCTTCGGCAAACGAAAGCTTGCCGTCGTGCCGCACGATATTTACTTGTTTTGAAATTCCGCTTGCAAGCGGCGATGATGCGAGAATATGATCGTCAAACCATGCCTGATTCGCGCAGTTTGGAAACTGCGGAGAT
>CAZHCQ010000150.1:0-3060 GCA_964531415.1 uncultured Gammaproteobacteria bacterium | reverse complement strand
GACGGAGTAGCACTTGGTGAAATAGTAACGGTTGCTCCGTTGACCGGAAGTTTATCCGTAGTGCCGCCGTCCTTCACGCTCACAAGCAAGTTATTATTGCTGTGGTTTTCAAGCACCAGCGTTACTTCGTTTTCTGCACCGGCGGGGAGAGTTACCGGCAAGGTTGGCAGTGCGCTTGTGATGCTATAATTCGTGCCAGCGAGGCTTATGGCGTATGTTCCCCATTTAACGCCCGAAAGAATGGCATCCCCCCCAGAAGTGGTGGTAATTGGCGGTTGCACACGGAATACATCCGAGCCGTCAACAAGATTTGTGCCTATTTTATCGTCAGTAATGATATTGAGGGTAACGCTTCCTATGGCAGTGCACGCCGCGGCGGCTTTTGTATGAATCGTCAGGTTGGAAGTTCTGTCAATTTTAAATGTTTGAGATACAGCGTAGTCGGCAACAATGGTGATGTCGGGCTGAACAGGAGCAAAGCCGGCAGTAGATGGATCATACGTTTGGGCAGTTGTGTATGTGGAGGGGGGGTCAGTTTTTGAAACTTTAATGTGGTACGCGTTTACCCCTGGTTTAAGGCCAAGAAAGTCTGCCCTTCCGTTTGCCGAAGTTGTTTTGGGGATTATGGTATCGGGGTCGGGGGGATTTTTAAACGTCAGCTCCACGTCTGCACCGTCAACCGGAGCGCCAACAGCATCCAGCACTACAACATTGAGCGTGCCGGTTAACCCATGCTGTTCTTGAAGTTTTGGAGATACAATGCTTGAAAGGACAACTTTGTTTTTTTCCGGGCAACCTTCGCAATTCACTTCCATCGTGATTTGCTTATAGTCAAAGGGAATAAGATCTACACCTCCTGGAATAAACTGCTGGTCAAACGGGTCATTAATGGCGTTCACTGCAATTTTGACGGTATAACGCACCTTGTCTTTTGTAATAACTTGAGATGAATCTAAAATTCCATAAGCGGCAGGGTCATCTCCAGTTTTTGTGCCGATATTTGAGTAGGAGAGATTTCGCACAATCTCCATCTGCTCATTTGCAATAGAAACAATAGAGAGATTTTGCTTTGAGTGCAATGATGAGGAGAGCAGGTTATTAAACGCCACATTGACGATAGCAATTAAGAAAGAAAAGAGGGCGAGGGAAAACGACTGTTTCAATAAGAGACGTTCCTTTTTTATTTTTTACAATTTGAGTGAATAGCATGATTTTTTAAATAAGAATAGATAGTAGTATTATAATCTAAATTTGTTTTCAGGGAAATGTTTTTTCAGATCCATCTGTATGCGATTGATTATTTGAAGAAGTAAGAAGATGTGCGTGAGCTGTAAAGAAGTTGCGTATGGTTTGAATCTATGAGTGCACATATTCTTTCACACAATTGCTCCGGCTGTTCTTGGTGCACACGCCGTTTTTCATATTCGGCTTTTGTTCTGCCTGCTTTGGACATGCTCGTTGCAATTGGCCCGGGAGCGATAATTTTTATTTTGTAGCGCGGGTACGTGAATCCGATAATTTCAGCAAGCGCAAAAACAGCTTTTTTAGTCAGTCCGTAGAGCGCGGGGTTTTTGGGAAGCTCAACTCCATGCACTGATGATATGAAAAGTATGTGCGCGTTTTCTTTCAGAACGCGCTGTGCGGTTTTCAGAACGAGCCAATAGCCTTTTACATTCACGCGAAAGAGATCGTCCCAGTCCTTTTCGTTTGAGTCAAAAATTTCGCCCCGCCGCATAATGCCCGCGTTATTCACCACTATATCAACCTTGCCCCCAATTTTTTGAAACGCTCGTTTGATCTGCCTGCTGTTTGTAACATCTGTTTTTATAAAGGATATTCCTTGAGGAGGCTCTTTGGGAGGCACCACGTCAAGCGAAAACACGCGTGATCCTTTTTTTGCGAAGAGCATACCCAACGCGCAACCTATTCCATTGCTCCCCCCGGTGATGGCTACAATTTTTCCTTTATAGTTATAGCGAGGCATACTTGAATGGATAAGGTTATGCATGATAGGCTCGTATATAGTATACAGTTTTAAAATGCCTATGATAATAGCGTTTGATTTAAACGGAGTCTTTTTCAATAACGGAATTGCTCTTGCGGTGCGAACGATTGCCGATCGTTTTCACATTGCCGAAAAAACTCTTCTCTTTGTTTTGAAGGGGGAGTTTGCACAGCCGTATCGGGCTGGAAAAGCAGAGCCTGATCTTTACTGGCGGAATGTACAAGAATTTTTACAGCTCTCGGAAGATCAGACGCAGGTGTTTCGTACGGTTTTGTTTTCTTCCTATTATCCGGTAGGCGATGTTGTTGAAATAGTGGAACAGCTCCGGGGAAGCGGTTTTCGCACCGCGTATCTTTCAAATATGCCAAAAGATAAAGCGCTCTATTTGCAACATAAATTCGCTTTTATGAATTATTTTGACTACGGGCTGTGTTCATATGAGGCCGGAGTGCTCAAACCAAGTGAGGAGTTTTTTCGGGCATTCATGAAGCGGTTCGCTCTTGCGCCTCACGATGTGGTATATATTGATGATGGGGGCAGGAATAGTGCAGTAGCCCAAGCGCTCGGCATGACCGCGTTCATGTTTGAAACCGCAGAGCAACTGCGGGCAGACCTGTTTGCCGCAGATTTACTTTAAAATTTGAAGAGATTTTGTTGAGAGCGGTATAATGAGATGTTTAAAAATTGCTTCTATAATGCGTTTTTTAAGCTCTATACCGACCTTGCCTGGAATTTCTGGAATACATACTCTTCCCGTGATGCCCTTGCAGAGCGCCCATCGCTCTAGTGTTCCGTTTTCCGACATATTTTTTTGAGGAATAATCCATTTGTACCCGTCGGCAAATTCGTGGCCAAGAATTGGGTCATGAGGATCGTCAATGCCGTTTAAAAGTTTTATGCCAAGTTTTCTAAGTTCATCGTGCAGACGGTTGAGCATCAGCGTTCCGTGCAGGTTTTCAGTGTCGTACAAATAAAAATGCTCCTGAAACGGATCCTCATGAAACGAAATGCAGGTTTGAAAGTTTTGATTTTTTATAAGCGACATGACCGCGCAT
>CAZHCQ010000149.1:0-6327 GCA_964531415.1 uncultured Gammaproteobacteria bacterium | reverse complement strand
TCGCCAAAGCTGATTAAAGAAAATTTTGAACTGATTAAGCGCATTAACAAAGAGTTTAATATCACTATTTTAGTAGTTGAACACAACATCAAAAGCGTGCTTGAAATTTGCGACCGCGCCTATATTCTTGTGACCGGAGAAATCAGATGGAGCGGTCCTGCAAAAAACACGCCTCTTGATAGAATTTTAGAGTAAAAAATTATAACAACGCCTATGTTTTTGCAAATAATCTCTGCATCGTTGAAGAAGGTTGAAAGAAAAAAGTAAGCGGATCTGCTTGACGCACACCAAATGAATTATCTAACTTCTTGACAAAATCTATTATTTTAAGTATTGTTAGGTTTTAATAACTTTCTTTCATGTTTCTTTCATGAACACGCAACAAACATTCTATGGGCTTGGGATTGCGCCGCTCCTCTTAAAACAGCTGGAAATTCTCCGCTTCACTACCCCTACGCCAATCCAGCATAAGGCTATTCCAATAGCGATCACTGGCGATGATCTTGTGGGGATTGCGCAAACAGGCACCGGAAAAACTTTGGCATTTGCGATTCCAATGATTCAAAGGCTCGCCATAAACAAAAACTCTCGGGGGCTTGTTCTTGTGCCAACGCGCGAACTTGCACTGCAGGTAGACCAAGACTTGCGCCAGATTGGCCGGTCGTCTTCTCTTAAAACCGCGGTTCTTATTGGCGGAGCGCCGATCTATCCTCAAATTCAGGCAATTCGCGCTAATCCGCAGATTATTGTTGCAACCCCGGGGCGGTTGATTGATCATCTCAAGCAAAAAACCATTTCGCTTATCAACGTGCATATTCTCGTGCTTGATGAAGCCGATCGGATGCTGGATATTGGCTTTGAGCCGCAGATCAAACAAATACTTGCACAAGCTCCCGGTGAACGCCAAACAATGCTTTTTTCAGCCACGATGCCTCTGAAAGTTGCAAACATTGCAAAAACATACATGAAAAAACCATTGCATGTAGAGATAGCGCCTTCAGGAACTGCGCCAGAGCGAGTTGACCAAGAAGTGTTCATTGTTCCGCAATCCCAAAAAATAGATCTGCTTGCGCAACTTTTCTTGGAATATCGCGGGCCAGTGCTTGTATTTTGCAGAACGAAATATGGCGCAAAACGGATTGCAAAAATTGTGCGGGACATTGGCCATTCTTCTTCAGAAATTCATTCCAACCGGTCCTTAAGCCAGCGGACTGACGCATTAAACGGCTTCAAATCAGGAAAATACAGAGTGCTTGTTGCAACCGATATTGCGGCGCGTGGCATAGACGTAAAAGGCATTGAACTCGTTATTAACTACGACCTTCCTGATAATTCTGAAGATTATGTTCACCGCATTGGCCGCACCGCACGAGCCGGGCGCGCAGGAAAAGCAATTTCTTTCGCCGCTCCAGAGCAGAAGCGCGATATTCAGTCTATTGAACGCCTCATCCGTGCACGATTGCCCATTAAGCCACTGCCAAAATTTGAAAGCCAACACTCAAGATCATCACCATCTCAACATTATGGAAATACGAAACATCGCAATTATCGCGCACGTTGACCATGGCAAAACCACCCTAACCGACGCTTTAATGCGCCAAACTGGTATGGCCGGCGATGACATAACCATGGATTCAAACGCGTTAGAAAAAGAGCGCGGCATTACGATATATTCAAAAAACACCTCAATATATTATAAAGACACAAAAATTAATATTGTTGATACCCCAGGGCATGCTGATTTTGGTTCAGAGGTTGAGCGCGTTTTGCGCTCAATTGACTCGGTTATTCTTGTTGTTGACGCACAGGAAGGGCCAATGCCCCAAACAAAGTTTGTCTTAAAAAAATCTCTTGAATTAGGATTGAAGCCGATTGTGGTGATCAATAAAATTGACAAGCCGGCGGCCATGCCTGATGAAGTACACGAGATGATTTTTGATTTATTTCTTCAGCTTGGAGCAACGGATCCCCAACTTGATTTTCCGACAATTTATGCGATTAGCCGTGAAGGAATAGCAAAAACCTCGTTAGAGCAAGATTCAAAGGATTTATCCCCTCTTTTAGATGTCATTCTTGCACACGTGCCGGCAACTCCAAAAGAATTAGAGCAAGAACCTCTGCTTCTGCAGCCGTTCAATCTTGGCTATGATAATTTTTTAGGAAGGCTCGCTATCGGCAGAATGTATGCTGGAAACATACGAGTTGCTGACAACGTCATGATTAAAAATGCAAAAAAAGAATCCCGAAAGGGAAAAATTACAAAACTATTCACGTTTGAGGGGCTGAACAGAAAAGAGGTGGAGTACGCAAGCGCCGGAGATATTATTATGATCGCGGGTATTTCAGATATTGATATCGGCGAAACCGTGTGCGTACTGGAGGATCAAGACGCATTGCCGGCGATTGCGATTGACGAGCCGACAATCTCTTTAAATTTTTTCGTCAATAATTCTCCCTTTGCCGGACGCGATGGGAAATATGTGTCAAGCCAGCATATCAAGGAAAGGCTTGAAAAGGAACTTCAGGTGAATGTCGGCTTAAAAATTGATTTTATTTCAAGCGATGTCTATAACGTGTGCGGGAGAGGAGAATTACACATCGCGATACTTTTAGAAAATATCCGCCGTGAAGGGTATGAGCTTCAAATTTCGCGCCCGCATGTTATTATCAAAGAAGAAAACGGCGTGCGCTCTGAACCGTTTGAAGAAGTTACTATTATCGTGCCTGAAAAAATGTCCGGTACAGTTATTGAAAAAATGGCAAAGAGGAAAGGAAGTTTAACGGAAATGAAAGAAGAACGCGGAAATATAAAAATTCTTTTTGAAATTCCAACCCGCGGACTGCTCGGCTATAAAAATGAATTTGTTGTAGATACGCGCGGCGAAGGAATTATATACACACGGCTCATTGGGTTTCAGCCGTATGTAGGCGCTCTTGAGAGAAGCGAAGTAGGGTCAATGATTTCAATGGCGAGCGGAAAGGCGCTCGCGTTTTCGCTGTGGAACCTCCAAGAAAGAGGCACAATTTATATTACGCCCGGCACGGAAGTGTATGAAGGCATGGTTATCGGCACTGTTTCCAAAGGGAATGATTTGACGGTAAACCCGATCAAAGGCAAGCAATTAACCAATATGCGCGCAAGTGGCTCTGATGAAGGAATCCATCTCACTCCGCCAGCGGAACTCACGCTTGAAAAAGGCATGAATATCATGCATGATGATGAATATTTAGAAATAACGCCCAAAAGCATCCGTTTGAGAAAAAAGTATTTAACCGAAAATGAACGGGTGCGTGCGAAGAGAGGAAAATTGGTTTGAAAAAATATATGCTTTGTTTCAAATGTAAAAAAAATTTATAAATTCATGGCATACATCTATTGGCTTTCTATATTTGTTTGGCTACCACTGCTCATCTTGTGGGCAATCAATTGGAAGTATCTTGCAAGATACAAGAAAACTTTCCTGTACTGCATTGGTTGGGCGCTTCTGTTCAGTATTCCATGGGATATTTGGGCTGTACAAAAACAGATATGGATATTTCCGCACAATACGAATATCGGAGTTTGGATAGGAGGCCTGCCGATGGAGGAGTATTTATTCATCATATTTGTCACAATGTTGATATCAACGACTGTGTTGCTTCTTAAAAAGCGTATAAAAACACCAACTGATTTTTAGAAACTTATGAAGCTCGGCATATTTTCTTACACTGCGACTATATTATTCTTCAATGGATTTGCGTTGCTTCTATATTTTGCCTTTGCCAGAAAAAGTTCCAAGCTCTCAACATCCGATTTGAAAGTTATTCTACTCACAATTCTCATTGGAACGATTGCAACGGGCCCAGGAGAATGGGTTGCACTCACCTGGAAAACGTGGACGTATAATCCAGAACGCACTTTCCATACGACTCTCTTTGGCGCGGAATTGGAAACATATCTATTTACAATTCTCGTCTCACTTGTTGTTTCCATAGCGACACTTGCTTACGCTCGACGAGAAGATCAGAAGCGCAACTCCATGTAATAATTTCTGATTTTTGAAAGAGTTATTCTCTACCTTGAATTACAAAATGCACTTTTTCTGTCATTGCGAGGAGGCGGAGCCGACGAAGCAATCTCTTGTTTAAGCCATAAATTGAGATTGCTTCGCTCCCTTCGGTCGCTCGCAATGACAATTTTAGGACATTTCGTAATGCAAGTTATAGACAAACACCTTTAAAAATATGGCATGATGCAAGCGTTCCGCCCGCCTGCGGCGGGCGGAACGCTCCTTCAATATCATACGTTTAAAAGATTTTCTCTATATCTATAAAGTCTCACCAATATGCCAGTTCTTGTCAACGGAAAAGCGATTGCCGAAAAAATTTTAGCTGACACAAAAGCAGAAGTGATCAGGTTAAAAAAAAGCGGAATAACCCCGGCTCTCGGGGTTATTTTAGTTGGAAACGATGCGCCCTCTCTCATGTATGTGCGCAAAAAAAAAGCCGCCGCAAAAAAAATCGGAATGAATTTTATACTTGAAACGGCTCCACACACTATTACTACCGATGAACTCATCAACGTCGTAAAAACAATGCAAAAGGCGCACAATCTTTCGGGGCTTATTATTCAGCTCCCACTGCCTCCTCATATTTCTTCCGCGCCGGTACTTTCCGCAATTGACCCTGCACTAGACGTTGACTGCCTTACTGCGGTAAACTTAGGTAAACTCGTGCTTGGCACCCAGACGATTTCCCCGCCGACAGCAAGCGCAATCATGGCAATCTTAAAAGAATTGCGCGTTGAGCTTGCCGGAAAGAATGTTACCATTATCGGCACCGGAATGCTTGTTGGAAAACCGCTCGCCATTATGCTGATGAATCAGCAGGCAACGGTGACCACATGCAACTGCGAAACCCCTAATCTTGCAGAAAAAACAAGAGGAGCTGATATCATCGTCAGCGGGGTTGGAAAAAGAAACCTGATTCGCGGGGATATGATCAAAAAAGGGGCAATCGTCATTGATGCAGGCGTTGAATTTGTTGATCAGGTGATGTACGGCGATGTGAACAGAGAAGAGGTTTTAAAAAAAGCGCGCTCGCTTACGCCAACACCGGGCGGCGTAGGGCCAATTACCGTTGCATTGCTTTTACAAAATACCGCATATAATAAAAAAATCCTCAATGTTTCAATCAAAAAATAACATTCCTCTTGTCACCATAATTGTTGGAACGCAGTGGGGCGGTGAAGGAAAAGGAAAAATCACGGACTATTATTCAGCAAACGCTGATTATGTTGTTCGTTTTCAAGGAGATCACAACGCAGGGCATACCGTTACCATAGATTGTGAAGCCTATACCTTTCATCTTATTCCCGCGGGGATATTGCACAAAAATGCAACATCAATTATTGGAAACGGCGTCCTTGTTGACCCAAAAATCTTACAGCGCGAGGTGCTTTCACTTCAATCAGGCGGAGTAAGCCCAAACCTTAAAATAAGTGAACGAGCGCAGGTTATTATGCCCTATCATAAAGCGCTTGATGAGCTTATTTCAGAACATCAGGCGGAGCTTGCTTCAGAAAGTACGAGAAGCGGAATGTGCGCGGCAAACGCGGACAAAGCATACCGCCACGGAATTCGCATGGGCGACCTTCTAGACCACTCGCTGTTCAAAAAAAAACTCACCGTTGCGTATGACTTTAATATTAAAATTATTACCCAAGTTTTTAACCGTTCCTTTCCTAAAAATGAAGATCAAATATTCCAAGAATACACTGCCTATGCAAATGCGCTCAAGCCCTATATCGGAAATACGGAAATTATACTTCAAAAAGCCTTTCAAGAGGGTAAAGCCATCCTCTTTGAAGGGGCGCATGGCGCGGCTCTTGACCCGGATCATGGAGTATATCCCTATACAACGAGTACAAGCTGTATGTCCGCGTACGCTGAAATTGGATCGGGCGTTGGATTAAACATTCATTCGCGCAGAATTGGCGTTCTGAAAGCGTATGTAAGCCTTGAGGGTGAAAGCCCCTTCCCTACCGAACTTACCGAGGATGCGGCAAAATTTTTAAGAGAGAAGGGCAACGAGTACAGCACCGCAACCAACTCCCCTCTTCGCGTAGGCTGGCTTGATTTAATCCATCTTCAGCATGCAGTGAAGGTAAACGGATGTACTGAACTCGCGTTAACAAAACTAGACGTTTTGGGCGGTTTTCATGAAATCAATATGTGTACGGGGTACCACCTTGACGGCAAGCATCTTTCGTATGTTCCCGCAAGCATCAACGAATTCAAAGATATACGGCCGGTGTATCAAACACTCCCCGGCTGGAGCGTACTTTCT
>CAZHCQ010000148.1:0-6896 GCA_964531415.1 uncultured Gammaproteobacteria bacterium | reverse complement strand
CCTTGGTTTAACTCTTCTAAAAAAGATTCTTTAATTAATTTCCAAACTCTTTTTCCATTACTTGTAATTGGTAATATTTTAACATCATCTTTTGACTTCTTTTCTAAATAAATTCCTTTTGTTTTGGGATTAAAGTAAATTGGATAATATAGATTCGGTCTTAATTCTGGTGTTGCGTCCTCTCGTGCTCTAATCAAAGATTCTGTCTCCTCTCCTCGGTCTGATTTAAAGCAAAAGTCTAGAGACAATTTACTTTTATTTTTAGCATAAAATATGCAATATTCATGAACTGTGGAAAAAAAGTTACTTTGGGTTCTTCCTCTAGGATGATGCTGGACACAAATTATTCCAATTCTATTATCTTCACCAAAAATTTGATCCATAAGTAATACTAAACTAGCAATTTCATTATCATCTATTGCAACCGCCATTATAGATGTATCATTCATAAGGTTTTTTGCTAAATTAAGTCTATTATTCATAAAACTTAGCCATTTACTGTGCCTATATACATCTTCTCCATCTACATAATCATTATTGTATTTCCAATCTCTGGCACCTGTATTATATGGTGGATCAATATAAATCACATCAATCTTTCCTTTATGCGTATAATTCAAAACAGAAAGCGCGTGGTAGTTGTCGCCCTCAATCAGCAAGTTAATCGGCTTATTTTTATCCGTGATTATTTCCGTGCCCTTTACTTCTTTTAGCACCGGCAGTTTTTCTTTGCACATTTCAACAACATCTTCCGGTTTGTCTTCCCAAACTAAGCCGTATTTCTTTTTTTTCTTTAATTCCTTTTTCAGCCGGTCAATCTCGGCAAGGAGTTTTTCTTTTGTTTGATTATTTTCCATAGTATTTTTAGATCAAATTCTTTTCTTTAAAACTGAAAGAATTTAAATTCGAAATAATAACATGATCGATAACTTCAACCCCTAGTATTTTGCCAGCTTCCACCATTCTTTTGGTTAAATCTAAATCATCTTCTGACGGCTCCGAATCTCCGGAAGGGTGATTGTGGGCTAAAATAATTTGAGCGGCAAAAATTCGTGCCGCCGGTTCAAACACTTCGCGCGGATGCACCAAACTCGCATTTAGCGTCCCAACAGAAATAGTCTCTTTATTTAATAGCTCGTTGCGTGAATTTAGGTATAGAACAACAAAATTTTCTTTTTTATGTTCGCGCAAAAATGAAATTTGAGCAATTATATCTTTTGTGGTCTGAACTATCGGCAGAGTGCTTGAAGAATCAACCTCTAAAACTCTACCAACGAATTCAAAAGCGGCTAAAATTTGGGTCGCTTTGGCTGGTCCAATACCATCAATCTTTTTAAATTGATCAAAATTTAATCCTAGCAACTTTTTCTTAGGATAATTTACAAGAATATCTTGGGCAACCTCAAGAACATTTTTACCCTTCGTTCCTGTATTCAAAAGAATAGCCAAAAGTTCATAATCTTTTAGAAATTTTGCCCCGGACTTAATCAGCTTTTCCCGTGGCCTATCAACTTTTGGAATATCTTTAATCTTTGGCATAAATCTACTTTATTAAATCATCAACGCCAACCTCAAGCGCCTTGGCGATCTTGGTCAGAGTTTCGATTGTCGGGTTCTGATTAACGCCATTCTCTATTGATTTCGCAAAAAGTGCAATTTTGGCGGAGAGGGGGGGATTCGAACCCCCGGAACCTTTCGGTTCACACGCTTTCCAAGCGTGCGCACTCGGCCGCTATGCGACCTCTCCGTAACCGCACTCTCACCCCAAAAATGATAGCAGAGAACGCAGTGATTGCCAACTAGAGCGCATCTTTAAAATTGCATGGATTGTCTTGGTCATTAGTCCATTGCATGGGGTTGTTTTGTATATAGTGACGAATGTTTGCCAGTGAATTTTCAGTGCGGATTATATGTTCATAATAATTTCTTTGCCATTGAAATTCTGCCGCCCCTTGTGCGCGTAAAAGATAGGCTGTTTTGGCTTTATAGAATCGGATAATCGTACCCAACGATACCGCACCGTAGTAGGGGCGCGATTTATCGCGCCCTGATTTATCGCGCCCTGATTTTGGGGTTTGATAAATCAAACCCCTACGGGCAATGCCATCGGTCTTGGTTTGACGGGTCAAAACAAAAATTGCATGGATATGATTGGGCATGATAATGAATGCGTCCGTTTGAATATCCCGAAAATAATTTGGGATGTGCATGAACACTTTTTTTGCAATGGATCCAAGAGGATTCAACATCATTTTCCCGTCCTTAATATCTCCAAAGAAGGGGATTCTGTTTTTTGTACAGATTGTAACAAAATAATATCCGTTATAAGAATAGTCATAACCCTTGAGGCGAATTGTTTTCCGACAAGGTTTACCGATCATAGTAAATCATATCGGTCCTCAATGATTATCCCCTTATCTGTCCGCTTCCGTACGCCACCCATTTGTACGTGGTAAGTTCGTAAAGTCCTACCGGCCCGCGGGCATGGAGCTTGCCGGTTGCAATTCCCATTTCAGCGCCCATTTCAAACACCCCTCCGTCATGCAGGCGCGTGGAACAGTTTACAAACAGCGCGGCCGCGTCAATGTCATTCACAAAGCGCGCAATTGCGCCGCTCCTGCGCGCGATAATGCCTTCACTGTGGTGCGTGCTTGTGTGTGCGATGAAGCAAAGCGCTTCATCAAGCGTATTTACTATCTTCACTGCGAGAATAAGATCTAAAAATTCTGTTGTGTAATCTTTGGTTGTTGCGCTACGCGCTTTGATCAGTGTGCGTGTTTTTGCATCGCCGCGGATTTCAACGCGATGCGTTTCAAGTTTTTTGGCAAGGAGAGGAAGAAATGCGCCGGCAACGCGCGAGTGCACCACAACCGTATCAAGTGAATTACAGGTTGCAGGGCGGCTTGTTTTGGCGTTGACGCACACATTGAGAGCGGTTTCAATATCTGCGCTTTCATCAATATATATTCTTGCTCCTCCTTCCGCGTGGTAGAGCACTGGAATTGCGGATTCATCCGCAACTTTTTGCATCAGTTCTTTGCCGCCGCGCGGAATGAGAACGTCAATGTACTCGCGTGCCTTTAAGAGCGAAGATACGGCTTTGCGCCCGCGCGTATCTAAAAACAGTACTGCCTCGTGCGGTACGCCTGTATGGGCAAGCGCTTCTTTGATGCAGTGTGCAAGCGCGCGGTTCGTATTTTGCGCATCAGATCCGCCTTTTAAAACGCACGCGTTTCCAGATTTGATGCACAGCGCCGCGACATCAACGGTGACAGTGGGACGAGATTCGTAAATAATGGCAATCACGCCTATGGGAACGCGAATTTTTTTGAGTACAATGCCGTTTTGCAGTGTTTTTTTCGCTATGATTTCCCCGATCGGGTTTTTTGCTTTTGCAATGAGCTTTACGCGGGAGAGCATCTCCTGAAATCGGGCGGGCGTTATGGCGAGGCGGTCTTGATATGCGCGCGAAAGTTTTCGGGCGGCCGCACGTTTGACGTCTTTCTCATTTGCAGTAAGAATTGCGGCGCGTGATGTTTCAAGCGCGCGCGCAAGTGCGGACAGAACCCCATTTTTTTTTGCATTTGAAAGCCCCGCAAGCGCTGATGATGCAGTCTTGGTTTTCTGAAGGAGAAGAGAGGTGCGGTTCATGGAAGCTAAGTTTTTCTTGATTGAGCGTGTTTTTTTTCAATTTTCGCAATGTTGATTTTTGTTGCAAGCATCGTGTCTGGGTTGAGCGAAATGGAGTCAATGCCGGCATGTACTAAAAATTCAGCAAAGTCTGGAAAATCAGAGGGAGCTTGCCCGCAAATGCCTACTTTGGTTTTTTTCTTGCGTGCTGTTTTGATCACCTGCACGATCATAGATTTTACCGCGTCGTTGCGTTCATCGTAAATATGGCGAACGAGGTCTGAATCCCGATCCACTCCAAGCGTAAGCTGGGTCAGATCATTTGAGCCGATGGAAAAGCCGTCAAAAATATCAGCGAATTCATTTGCTAAAATCACATTTGAAGGAATTTCACACATCACATACACGTCAATAAGGGACACTTTGCGTGGCGAGGGAATGTTTTTAGTTTTCCCTTTGGCAAGTTTTTTGCTGCGTTTCAGATACTTTTTCCCATAGAGTTCGTTTTGAGCGAGCAAATCCAGAACTTTTTTGCCCTCCTCCGGGGTTCTGCAGAAGGGGATCATGACCTGGACATTTTCAAGCCCCATTACTTCCCGTACGCGTTTGATTGCAGCACATTCCATTTGAAATGCGGGAAGAAATGACGGGTCGTAGTAGCGGGCTGCGCCGCGCCAGCCGAGCATCGGGTTTGATTCATGGGGTTCAAAAAGCGGCCCGCCGATAAGATTATGGTATTCATTTGATTTAAAGTCAGAAAACCGCACGATTACCGGCATTGGGTGAAACGCCGCCGCAATTCTTGAAATGCCCAGGCTCAATTTGTGTATATAATATTCACGATAGGTTGCATACCCATGGGTGATTGTTCGTATGTGGTTTTCAAGCGCCGGAGTAATTGAAACAGAGCGTTTTACCGGGGGCATATCAAGCTCCAGCAGGAGAAGCGGGTGAATTTTGATGGTGGTGTTGATAATGAATTCCATGCGCGCAAGGCCAACGCCGTCATGGGGAAGCCTGCCATAGGTAAACGCAATTTCAGGGTCAGCAATATTTACCATCACTTTTGTTTTATGTTCGGGAATTTTATCAAGGTGCGTTTTTTTAATTTTGAAAGGGAGAATGCCTTCATATATTTTGCCCTGCTCGCCTTCGGCGCAGGAAACGGTAATTTTTGCTCCTTTTTGCAATTTCGTTGTGGCGTCTTTCGTTCCCACCACGCACGGTATGCCGAGTTCGCGCGAGATAATCGCCGCATGGCAGGTTCTTCCGCCGCTGTTTGTAACAATAGCCGATGCTTTGCGAAGTACCGGTTCCCAGTCTGGATCTGTCATTTCAGCAACGAGCACTTCGCCTTCTTTCAAATCTGCAAGGTGTTCAATGTCTTTGATGACGTGTGCTTTGCCTTGCCCGATTTTATTTCCAACTGCGGCGCCCTGCGCGAGCACGCGAGACTGCTTTTCAAGCACAAATTCCTCTATCACATGAGCGCTTCCATTGGAGTGGACGGTTTCAGGACGAGCTTGCAGGATATACAGCTTTCCGTTCTGTCCGTCCTTTGCCCACTCAATATCCATGGGGCGGTGTTCTCCTGCTTGTTGTGAATAATACTCTTCAATAATCAGCCCCCAGCGGGCAAGAGAAAGAATTTCGTCATCAGAGAGGGCGAATTTTTTTTGGTCCTCCAGCGAAACAGGCGCATCTTGCGTGGAGGTTGTGTCCCCTACGCTGTAAATCAGTTTGCGCTCTTTTGAGCCGAGCCGCTTGCCGACAATCGGGCGGTTGGCGCCGCGGAGCGTTGGTTTGAAAATATAATATTCATCCGGGTTTACCATGCCGCCTACAAGATATTCTCCCAGCCCGTATGCCGCGTTTATCAGTATGACGTTTTGAAAACCAGTTTCTGTATCAATCGTAAACATCACGCCGCTTGCCGCTAAATCAGAACGGACCATTTTTTGAATACCAACTGAAAGCGCAACGTCAATAGAGCAAAAGCCTTTCGTTGCTCTGTACGAGATTGCCCGATCAGTAAACAGCGACGCAAAGCATTTACGCACCGCTTCTATAAGTTCATGCTTCCCTTGTATGTTCAAAAAAGTGTCTTGCTGGCCTGCAAAGGATGCGGTTGGCAAATCTTCCGCTGTCGCGGATGAGCGGACTGCCACATCCAGCATTTCATTCTTATTGCCAAGCTCTCCATACGCATTCCAGATTTCCATTTCCAGTTTTTTTGGAAATTCCGTATTTAAAATCAGCTCGCGAATTTTTTTTCCGCGAGCTGTCAGATTTTTTATATGTGCCGTGTTGACGGTTTGAAGGACTGCCTCAATCTGCCCCGCCAAATTATTGGATTGCAAAAAAAAGCGGTAGCCCTCGGCGGTAATTGCAAAACCGTTTGGCACGCGAATTCCTTTTTTGGAAAGGAGGCTATACATTTCGCCTAAGCTGGCATTTTTTCCGCCAACGAGAGGGAGATCGCTTAAGCGTATATCTTTGAACCATTTAATATACATAGGCGCGAGAGAGTTATATGCTTTGCAGATTGATTAAAAATCTTCCTCCTTGGAATGCTCTTTTTTTGCTCTCCGAGATTATTATAATTTTTTCTCCTTTTTTGGCAAGTTTTTGTTTTTTTATAAAAGCAATGATTTCCCCGGTGATTTCTTGAAGAATCGTATTGTGTGTTTCAAATGGAACGATGCCCCACGAAAGCATGACTTCGCGTTTTTCGCGCTCGTTTCTTACTGCAATGAGAATGGGAATTTCCGGGCGAAAGCGGGAGAGCATGCGGGAAAGTGTCCCCGGAAGCGCGATCCCTAGAATTGCCTGTGCGTTTGCCTCTCTCACAAGCACGCGAGTTGCGTGCGCGATTGCTTCCTCAAGCGAGGGTTTCTCGGGGAGGTTCACGCGCCGCAGCTCATCATAGGGGGATTTTTCAGTTTCGGCAATAATATCGCGCATCATGCGGCAGGATGCAACCGGATATGCGCCGCTTGCGGTTTCTCCTGAAAGCATGAGCGCGTCGGCGTGGTCTATAACCGCGGTTGCAACGTCCGAAACTTCTGCGCGCGTGGGGAGGCTGTTTCTTATCATGGAATCAAGCATCTGCGTTGCAACGATGACCGGCTTTGCGTACAGGAGGCACAGGTCTATAATCTGTTTTTTGATCATTGGCACTCTGTATGCCTGCGTTTCAATTCCTAAATCGCCCCGCGCAACCATTATCGCGTCTGACGTTTTGATAATTTTTTCAATATCTTTCA
>CAZHCQ010000147.1:0-3961 GCA_964531415.1 uncultured Gammaproteobacteria bacterium | reverse complement strand
TTTTACCTTCTCATTATATTTTATTTACACGTTTTGGCAATCAGAGTTGTCCACAGCGGGCGAACGGCCGTATCTATTTTTGATATTCCCAATTTTTTTTCACGCCACCCCATTCAACCACGCTGAACCCCCTTCGCTCTGGCGTGTATATCTCGTACCCCTCCACGGCGCGGGGGGTTTTCAGCGGCTCAAAATCCATTAAAACGCGAATGATAGTATCTGGCTTTGGTGAAATTTTAAGCGGAGCTAATTCATCAACCAAGCGGCCAGTTAAAAACGTGACAAAATAATATGGCGCCTCGCTCATATACGGTTCCCAGTACTCTGTAAAATCTTTGATCTCTTGATTATTCAATCCAAAAAGAGCGAGCTTTTCAGTCAAAAACGTATGCACATTTTCTTTTTGAACTACAAATCCTTTTTTGGGCGTCTCATAAATTCCTCCTCGTCCTTCCCAAAAAAGATACGGATACTCTACGCCTGTTTTTGTTTCAATCAAACGGCCGTCTGGATGCGCGATCACCTCCCAACCGCCGTTATACGCGGGTTTGCTGTAACGCAATCCTCCTTGTGGCGATATATGCACTGAAACGCGCGTGGTTTTTTCAGGATAAAGATAAATAACCGGCTTCCCGCATTCGGCTTGCGGAATAAATCCGTTGCTCTGAAATTTAATAAGCCGATCAAAAGGGTCAACCCAAAAAAAGAGCGGGTGCCGCAAAACAAAATCCTCATAAGAAATCGGCGTTTCTACAATAGGCACATAACTTTTCTCGTAAAATTCTTTTAAGAACCGGCTGTTTTTGTCTTTGAATTCATAAATAAAATCGCCTTTTCCGTTTGTCCCTACTATCACAAGATCGTTCTTTATATTCACTTGGTTCGGATCCATCACCGATGCAAAATTAACGCTTCCGCATCCGCCAACATCAGTAGAAGTATAAGAATCTGTATTCTTTTCTCCATTGTTCCATGTAATATCCGGCACGTTGTACTTTCCCTCAACCATAAAATCAACATCAAAGACATATCGCAAAAGAGTGCCGTCAGCGGCGCGAAGATAAAATGCGTTACCGCCGTAGGGATCTGTATCGTCAAAAGCACTCGCTTTTTTATTTGTATCGCTATGAGTATACACCGTTCCCCACTGCGGATGCTCAAACACGGTGCGCAATCCGGTTGGGTTAAAAAAAGCGTTCACCTCCCGCGCAACAAGTTTTTGCCGTTCATTCAAACCGACTATCTCGCTTGGGGTGTCCAAATCCGCAATGCCGTAGATGGGATCAACTGTAAACTTTGAGGCATCAATCGCAGTATACGCATCTACCGCAAAAGAATAACGCGAAAGCAAGTAAAGCTTGTCCGCGTACTGCACAAAGCGATACAGTACAGAGCTTTGATCTAACGATACTATCTCCTTTGGAAAAAGCGTCATAAGCACAACCGTTCCACCGGAGTATTTCCCCCGCGCGATAGATCCGACTGCATAATAACGCGCAAGGCGATCTTTGCCTGCATACGTATACGAAGGTTCGTCAAAAATGTGAAGATCCTCAATTTCTTTTGGCTCCTGCCATACAATAGCGCCCTCTTCTGAGTCAATGGGCGAAAAAGCAGGAACTTCTTCACTTGGCGGTTTAACCTCTCTGTCTTTTGTCTCTTCCACATGAGGCGCGCCTGCAACATCATCACCACCAATCTTTACCGGCTCCTTCTCTGCAGCGCTTGTTTTATCGGCGGATACTTTTTGATACAGCCAATACCCGGCGGTTGCGCTTGCAAACGCAAATCCCGCAAGAGCCACAATGATAATAATCACACGAAAAGGCGTTTTTGTTATTTTAAAATTCATAGGTATATTATTACTCTAATACAATTTTCCCATCCGCAATCTCCTGCTTGAAATTCTCTGAAACGAAAGAATCATCTGCCAAGGCTTTTAATACACTAGCACGATCCCCCGCGCTCATCAACTGCGCCTGAAACTGCTGAATTGTTATCGGAAACAGGTAATAGGTTGCGCGATCTTTTTCAAAAACCGCGCCAACGGAAAGCCCTTCCACTGTCTTTGGTGAAAATGTCTGATCAAAAATAAAATTGCCGAGTGAGTAAAAAATAACTCTGTTTTTATACACCTCAATCGGCTGGATAACATGCGGATGGCTTCCAATCACAACATCCGCGCCGGCGTCAATAAACGCATACGCGGCTGATTGCTGGTGTTTTGAAAATTGGCGCTCGTATTCCACTCCCCAATGCGTATACACCACAATACGATCAATATCCGCCGCGTCCTTAAATTTTTTCACTTCCGCAATCGCATTTTCAAACCCCATACGAGAAAGCTCATGATACCCCACAAAGCCGATCTTGTGCCCGCGAATCTCTTGTATCGTTGTCAGCCCGTTCTCGTTTCTCCAGTCGCCAAAAAACGCGATATTGTTCTTTGAAAGGTACGCGCGCGTTTGCGCAAACCCCTCGGCGCCAAAATCGCGCGAGTGGTTATTGGCAAGATTAAAAAGAGTAAATCCGACTTTGTTAAGATGAGGAATTAAAGACGGATCAAACGTGAACACTGTATTATCCTTCACAAGCGGTTTGGGGAGAAAATCAGTAAATCCTCCTTCTAAATTCGCAAGCGTAATATCGTTTCCGCCAAGGAAACGCTCTATTTTTTGAAACGGATACGAAACGCCGTGCTCCTCTATTGCCCTGTGCACATAGCGATCAAGCATCATATCTCCAAAGGCAAGGAGCGTAACTTGTTCTTGCGGGCGAGCATCACTTTTTTTATCTGTAAAGACACCTGTAATATAACTTGTTGCATCAGGAATAGTGAAATCATCCAAAATCTTTGCCGAGTTTGTGTGGTCAAAAATATGAAATTCAGACGCGCCGCGAAGTTTCATCAAAGACAACAGAATGCGCGTTGACGGTTTTGAATCAACGTCCAAAAACTCTGTTCCGTGCTCGTCAAAATTCGCGAGAACTGCAACACTTTTTGCGTCGTGAAATTCTGCCGCAAGCGGCGGGAGCGTGTGAGAAAAATCAAGCGACGCAATGACGAGAGCATCCTCCGGAAGAATCATGTCAAGGCGTTTTGCAAAAATCGCGCCATCTTTCGGAGAAAGCGTATCTTTTATAATAATCGGAACAAAACGCGCGTTTGGAATGCTCCGTTTGATAAACGGCACAATATTCGCAATGCCGTGCTCGCCTTCAACCCGACCCGGAGCGCTTTCAAACGGCTTTTCATCAACCGCGCCAACGCCTGCATCCGCGAGGCGGCTTACAATCGCCTCGTCAGTTTTTAAAATTCCATACGGCGTTTGCCAATCAATGGCTGACAAAGTAATCGCGCCTGTGCCGCGCATAAAATGATCCGGCGAGACAAGCACAACCACCCGGGACTCCTTTGTTGCAAGCGCCGAAAAAACGCGCGCGATGAGATGCGGCGCAAGCAGATGATGGTTCACCAAAGCGCCGCGTATTGCTTCTTTCTGCATATCCGGCATTGGTGCGGCACGGCGATAGGCATCTTCAAAAAACGTACGGCCGTTTGCAAACGGCGCATAATGCACCGGGGTGTTATCGCGTGCCGCAGTACTCGTGTGCTCCGCTCGGCCATCGCCAGAAAGCACTGGCGGTAGTGAACGCATATATGCGTTCACTACCCGGTGTTCTTTCAAAACGCGATCCTGCGCAAATCCCGCGCCAAACCCCGCGCCAAACGACACTATCGCAAAGATAAACGCTGTACCAAGAAAATATAGAGTTTTCATGTTTTCATTAAAGTTCATCTGCACTCAAAAATGCCGCGCTATTTTTCTTTTGAATGCCTCTGCCTCTTTGCCTGCTTGCGAAATTGAAAGCGTGCACAGCCCTTTGTGCTGAAACAGCGAAATTACTTCCATCTGCGAAACATCTGCGAGGCTTTGTGCGCGCGAAAATAAATCATCAA
>CAZHCQ010000146.1:0-7424 GCA_964531415.1 uncultured Gammaproteobacteria bacterium | reverse complement strand
GTTGTTTTAGACAATCCCATTAAAGAAAGCATTGCCTACTTTGAGGACTTCAGTGGATTGCAGAAACTCAATTTATCTGATGGTACGTCTATTAAGGTTGTTCTTGAATATGTAAAGAAAGAGGAGGTAGATATATTAGGTAATGAATTAAAAACAAATGGTGTAGAAAAAATTGAAGTTAATGGTGTTGAATATTTGGACGCTCCAGGAGGAACTGGTGCTCCAGTACAGTATGCAGTGGTAGATTTGGTTTTATAAGTGAACGCGATTTCAATATAACCATTTCCTTAAAAACGACTTGCCTTCCCTTTCTGTGCGTCTTTCTGTATCATGTATACTGAACGCGATTTCATTATATGCCAAAGCAGAAAAAGCTCTTGCTCATTATTCTTGACGGATTTGGGATTGGTCAACTTAATCAGCATAATGCTATTTATCTTGCGCAGACGCCTTTTTACGATAGCCTCATTCGGGATTATCCGCACACGGCTCTTCATGCCTCCGGGCAATTTGTTGGCGCAATTCCGGGGCAAATTGGCACTTCAGAGGTTGGACACATGAATATTGGCGCCGGGCGCGTGGTGGTGCAGGATATTGCCCGCATCCACCATGCTATTCAAAGCGGCGAATTTTTTTTAAACCCTGCTTTTTTTGATGCGATTGAACATGCGAAAAAGCATCAATCCAGCTTGCATCTTGTGGGGCTTGCGAGTAACGGAGGGGTGCATAGCCATCTTCTCCATTTGTATGCGCTGTTGCGCCTTGCACACGAGCAAAACGTGCCTCATGTTTTTGTGCACCCTTTTTTGGATGGGCGAGACACGTCGCCACAATCAGGCATGAGCTTTATCCGCGATATTGAGGACGAACTCGCAAAAAGAGGAGCGGAGTATAAAATTGCGACGGTCATGGGGCGTTTTTTTGCGATGGATAGAAACAATAACGCTGAACGTTCAATGGCCGCTTTTAACGCTCTCGTGAAAGGCGAAGGCATGAAGTTTCGGTCGGCACAACAGGCCGTGAGGCATTTTTATGATCAGGGCAGGAGCGATGAGTTTATTCCACCGTGCGTGATTCTTGACGGGGAGCAGATGCATCTTATATCGGATAATGATGCGATTATATTTTTTAATTTTCGCGCCGATAGAATGCGCCAGATTTCGTCTTTATTTCTGAATGCTCGCGAAACGCATCAGAGAGGCGAATTAAAAAATGTACAGGTGACGAGCATGACCGCATATATGAATGAGGCAACAAACGCGTCTGTTGCCTATTTTGATGCGGAAATTAAAAATACTCTTTCTGAAGTCTTGAGCCTGTGTTCTTTAGCGCAGTATAAAATTGCTGAAACCGAAAAATATGCTCATCTCACTTATTTTTTAAATGGCGGCAGAGAGGAGCCATACCCGAAGGAAGAGCGGTTTATGGCGCAGTCGCCGAGGGTAAAACATTTTGATGAAACGCCGTTGATGGCAACGGATGCTATTTCACATGAAGCGATCAGCAGAATTGAATCCGGAGATTTTCCGTTCATTGTAATCAATTATTGCAATGCCGACATGCTGGGCCATACAGGGAATCTCACGGCGGCTGTTCAAGGAATTACGTATATGGATACCTGCATGGAACGGGTGATAAAGTCCGCACTGCGGAAGGAATATGCGGTGATTGTGACTGCAGATCACGGCAACGCGGAAGAGATGTACGACGTTATTTCAAACACGATTCAGCCCGCGCATACTCTCAATCAAGTTCCTTTTATTCTTGCGGCGGAAAATAAAAAAGGCATAACGCTGATGCGTGAGGGAAGCCTTGGAAACATTGCTCCAACAATTCTTGAGATAATGGGTATTGAGAAACCTCGTGAAATGGCGTGCATATCCTTACTCAATTAAGCGCACTAAGGCTTGCTTCTCCCTGCGTTAATCCGTATAATGAAGTGGAAAAACCTTGTTGCAAGGTTCATTTTTGAGCGTATGCTAAAAATTAGAGACATTGTTGGGCGAGAAATTTTAGATTCCCGCGGAAATCCGACCGTTGAAGTACGGCTGACTCTTGATGATGGGATCGTTGGAATCGGGAGGGTGCCTTCCGGGGCCTCAACTGGAACGCACGAGGCTTTAGAAATGAGGGACGGGGACATGAAAAGATTTTTTGGGAAAGGCGTGCTCAATGCGTGTAAAAACGTAAACGAAATTATCGCGCCTGAATTAAGAGGCAAAGAGGCAATTGATCAGCAGCAGATTGATGGAGCACTGGTTGCGCTTGATGGGACAAAAAATAAATCTCGGCTTGGGGCAAATGCAATTTTAGGAGTTTCTCTTGCCGTGGCGCACGCCGCGGCAAGGGCTCTCGGGAAACCGCTCTACGAGTATATTGCCGCGGCATATAATTTTTCCATTTTTTCCTATCGGTTTCCAAATCCGATGTTTAATATTTTGAACGGCGGTAAGCATGCGGAGAATCATTTAAATGTGCAGGAATTTATGGTCGTTCCCTATGGCGTTGATGGATTTGCAGAAAAAGTTCGCGCCGGGGCAGAAATTTTCCATGCATTGAAAGACCTGTTGCATGCACGGAAGATGGGAACAGGCGTGGGCGATGAAGGCGGTTTTGCACCGGCAATTGAGCGGCCAGAAGATGCACTTTTTATCATTTCTGAAGCAATTGAGCGTGCAGGATATAATTTTGATCAGATTGGCATTGCACTTGATATGGCCGCATCGGAATTTTATGAAAAGCAAGCCTACCGCCTTGAGCCTTCTGCGCCTCCTCTTACCGCACTTCAGCTTACGGAACGGTACCAGTCGTGGACAAAGTCTTTTCCTCTCATTTCAATTGAAGATCCTTTCCATGAAGACGATTGGAAGGCATGGCAGGATTTGTCGTTTTTAAGCATGAGTTTTGAAAGTGCTACAGCATTTTTAGAGAACCGTAGCTTACTGATTGTAGGAGACGACTTGTTTGTTACACACACAGATCGGCTTGAGAAGGGGATAGCCGGGAATGCGGCAAATGCAATTTTAATCAAGCCCAATCAAATAGGAACGATCAGCGAAACAATTGAGTGCATTCAAGTTGCGCAAAAACATCATTACGACGTTATTATTTCTCATCGTTCTGGCGAAACGTGCGATGCAACCATAGCGGATTTGTGTATTGCAACTGGGGCAGGATTTATAAAAGCAGGCGCTCCTTCGCGAGGAGAACGGGTTGTAAAATATAACCGCGTTATGGAAATTGAGGGGGAGATAGGCTTATAACAACGCTAAAGACATGAAAAAACAGAGAATGGCAGTGCTCCTTATTCTTGATGGGTGGGGTGTTTCAGAAAATGCGGATCATAACGCAATAGCTTTGGCGCGTCCAAGAGTATATAACAATCTCATGGCGCATCACCCGCATACGCTTTTGGAGGCTCACGGAAAATCAGTGGGCCTGCCTGACGGGCAGGTTGGCAATTCTGAAGCAGGGCATTTGAATATTGGAGCAGGGAGAATTGTGAAACAGGATTCCGTGTATATTAGCGAGGCAATTTTGGATGGCAGTTTTTTTAAAAATCCGGCGTTTGTTGCGGCGATGCAACTGGTAAAGAAAAATGGTTCTAAGCTTCATATTATGGGTATTCTTTCGGGAATGCAGTGCCCGCACATGTCGCCTGACCACGTCGCGGCGCTTTTAAAAATGTCGGATGAGCGTGAAATTAATGAAGTGGTAGTGCATTGTTTTACAGACGGCAGAGATTCACCCCCCGATTCAGCGTTACAAAACTGGCATGAGTATCTCCAGCCGCATATGACGAAAAATGCCCGGATCGGCAGTGTTTCGGGGAGGTTATATCTTGACAGAAAAGAGAAGTGGCAAAGAACAAAAGAGCTTTACGATATGTTCACTTTGGGAGAAACAAAATTTTTTGCTTCTACCTTTGAAGAGGCGGTGCAGAGCGGGTATCAGCGCAGTGAAACGGATGAATTTATATCCCCAACACTCATTCAGGCTGAAGGCAAGAATAATTTGATTCAAAATGGGGACGCGGTGATTTTTTATAACTTGCGATCAGATCGGGCGCGCCAGCTTACGATGGCTTTTGTACAGCCATTGTTTGACGGGTTTCACCGCAAAAAGATGGTTCATAATTTGCAATTCGTTACCATGACCGATTTTGGCCCTGATCTTGGAAATTGCCTTACGGCCTACCCGAGCCGTTTGGTGAGAAATTCTTTGCCGTTTGCGATGAAAGAGTATCGACAGCTTTACATTGCTGAAATGGAGAAATATGCACACGTAACCGTTTTTTTAAATGGGGGCTACCCCGATGCTGTTGCAGGGGAAAAAAAAATTTTAGTCCGCTCTAAAGATGTGAGATCATACGATGAGGCTCCAGAAATGTCAGCACGCGAGATAACGCAGGTGGTACTCTCTAATATTAAATACGATGTCTATAATTTTATCGTCGTAAATTTTGCGAACGCCGATATGCTTGGGCATACGGGCAATGTAGAAGCGGCTATTGCAGGAGTGCAGGTTGTTGATCGGGGCATGGGCGAAATTATTGAAAAGGTTGTTTCAAAAGGGGGGCTTGTGATGGTAACTTCTGACCATGGAAATGCCGAGTATATGCAAGATGCAGTTTCGGGACGAGTTGATACCATGCATGAAACGAATTTAGTGCCGCTGATTCTTGTTGATCCGGAAAAGAGGAGATTAAAAGACACGGTTGGCAAACTTGCTGATGTTGCGCCAACTCTGCTTTCTGCCCTCAATATTCCTATTCCCCCGGAGATGACAGGGAACAGTTTGCTTGTTAATTAATACGCATAGAAACCATGGCGTTTCATACACATACACCGCTTGTGCTTGCCATACTTGACGGATGGGGTGTTGCCGAACCATCGCATGGAAACGCGGTGTCGCACGCACACACGCCGTTCTTTGAGTATCTCGCATGCCACTATAGAAGTTATACCCTCCATTCCTCTGGCGAGGGAGTTGGGTTATCTGCTCATGCGCATGGAAACAGCGAACTGGGGCATCTTACCTTAGGCACGGGCCGTGTATTTTATCAGCACGTTCAGCGTATACAACGCTTGATTTCAAGCGGAAAATTTTTTTCAAACCAGTCGTTTCTTCGTGCTGTTGAGCATGCGCGTACGTATAATTCGCGGATACATATTTTTTCTTTGCTCTCTTCTACAAGCAGGTACGGCCATCGGGACCACCTCTGCGCATTGTTGGATTTTCTCAAAGAGCAGTCTTTTAAAAATCCCATATACCTCCACCTTATTCTTGAAGGAACGGATCAAAACGAGTGGCTGACGCACATCAATTACGTAGGAGAAAAAATGAAAAAAATGCCGTTTGTGCATATTGGAAGCATTTCAGGCAGTGAGATGCACCTCAACCATGATGAAGATTTAGCGTTAACGGAAACCCTACGGACCGCATTTCTCTTTGGAGGCATTGAGCCTGAAACTGCTGATCCTTACAAAATTTTGCACCGCATGAGGCAGATGCGTATCCGAAGCGGGCAGTGGGGGCCTGAAATGTGCGCGCCAGAGAGTTTGATTCATGAGAACGACAGTATGATTTTTACTCATTTTGAAGTTCCGCGCATCGCGCTCTTCGTTTCTGCGGTGAGAGGAGCATCACCTTACGATTGTGCGACAGAGGGAGTAAAAAATGTATACGCAGTATCGTTGGTGGGAAAGCCCATGCCCGGGTTAGATGTTGCGTTTCCAGAAGAAGCTATAACTGCTACCCTTGCTGATGTTACTTCCGGCATGGGGCACGCTCAATTGAAAATAGCAGAGACCGAAAAATATGCCCACGCGACTTACTTTTTTAACGGCGGACGCAGTGTACCTGAAAAGAATGAGGACTGGGTTCTCGTGCCCTCAAAAACCGTTGCCTCTTTTGCGGACTATCCCGCCTGTTCCGCGCATGAAATTACTGCGATGGCATTCCAGTATTTAAAAACGAAACGATATAGCATTGTGGTCGTTAATTACGCGAATGCAGATGTAGCCGCGCATACCGGTGATTTTGGCGCGGCAATGCGCGCGTGTGAAGTTGTTGATAGTTGTTTGAAGGAGCTTGCGCGCGCAGTTTTGAATATGGGAGGTTGTTTGCTTATCACCGCAGATCATGGGAATGCCGAAAATATGATTTGCGCTGACGGTATAACCGCGAATACGCACCATACAGATTCTCGGGTTCCCTTGATTATCGCCGGAGAAGACTTTTTCTCCCCAAAAGAAAAGCCGCCGTTGTACTCTGATTCTTTTATTTCGGAGGGTACTCTTGCTGATGTTGCCCCTACAATTTTAAAAATAGTGGATTTTCCAATCCCAAGTGCAATGACTGGAAGTGTGCTTGTGTAAGGGATTTGTGCCTATTGCGGCGCTCCAAAAAGTTCTACGACGATTGCTTTCCGTTCGTCCTTTGTTTTTATCACTGCAATTGCGGTGTCTTTCCATCGCGGGTTGAGAATATTTTCTCGATGTGTTGAACTGTTCATCCATGCGTCAACAAGCGCTTGATTTTCTGAAAAGTCAGACGCTAAATTTTCGCCTACAACGCTGTATTGGTAATGGGTATCTTGAATCCATGAGGAAAATTTTTCCCCAGAGGGAGCTGTATGGGAAAAGTAATTTTCATTGGTAAGCGAAAGTGCTTTATTATACGCCGCACTCTGAAGGGCGGTATTGAGCACTAAATTATTCAGCCCTGCTTTATTTCTTTCTGAATTCGTCAGCGCAAGAAGCTGTTCTTCGCTGATTCTTACGCTGTCTGCTTTTGGCATGGTTTCGCCGGATCCAGCCAGTGCGCCATTATTGAGGAACATCAGCGGTGTTCCAATGAAAAGCACGAGCGCTCCAAAACCGATTCCAAGCGCAAGGAGCATCTCTTTGGTGCTATTTTCTTCATGCAGTAGAGACGCGCCCTGTAGAGACGCGCTATAGCGCGTCTCTACAGATTCGCTATAAAATTTTTTGAATTCTTTTGTTTTAAAAAACATTTTTTTAAATTACTGTCAATAGATTTTTGATTGTTTTCCCCTCATCTAAAGCCAAAAATTATATTTGAATACATTGAGTATAGCACAAATTTGCTTTAAAATCAAGGTAAATGAGGGTAACTGCTCACCGTATAAAGAAATGTCGTAAAAATACCTTATGCCTTGATGCCATTCCGTTTCAAAATACAGGATACCTCTCGCGGCGTAAAGTACGCACATTGAATTTCGCGACGGGAGTAGTGTATACTACTTCCATAATTTAAAGTACTTATGAAAGCGCTTATTTTGTGTGGAGGGTTAGGTACGCGCCTCTGGCCGATTTCACGAAAAGTGAAGCCAAAGCAATTTCGGGTGATCTCCGGAGAGCAGACGCTTTTTGACGCAACCTATCAGCGATTGCGTACTA
>CAZHCQ010000145.1:0-2723 GCA_964531415.1 uncultured Gammaproteobacteria bacterium | reverse complement strand
CCTTTGGACTTTCTGCCACTTCAAATGTCACTTCGTCACCTTCGCGGAGTTCGTTGAATTCCACACCTCGAAGTTCGCTTGAATGAAAGAATAAATCTTTCTCTACGCCTTCTCGGGCAATGAATCCAAATCCGCGATCCGTGAGTCGAGCGATTTTTCCTCGTTCCATTGTTGTAAAGGAAACTAAATAATTAGCGTATCAAATACAGCGTTCTGTACGATAAAACCCGACTCCGTTTTTTGCACAGATCTGTTTTGACAAAATCTATACTACCATATCAAATATTTTTATCAATAGTCCATTCCATAATTATAACACTCTCTTTCTTGACAGCACATAAGAGATTTAAATCATTCTTGAATTCTCCTCCTCATTCTGATATACTTTCCATATATTCCGGTGTAGCGCAGCGGTAGCGCAGGTGCCTGTTAAGCACTTGGTCGTAGGTTCGAATCCTACCGCCGGAGCCAGATAGGATGAGCATCAGCGAAAGCTGGTGTTTTTCCTTTATTGACGGAAATCTTTGATCTCCCTCTTAAATCCTTGCATTTCCTTGTTTTGTGCATTATACTAGGTGTAGTGCACAAGTTTAGCTACTTTTGTGCATTAGATATAAAATAATAGCCTAAAAACATGCTAAAGGACATAGTTTTAAAGCAAAAACTAAAAAAAGAGGAGCTTTTGAAATCCCAATACGTGGATAGAACCAAAGAACCATTTGCTAAAAAATGGCTGGATTCGAATTTGATAAAAGTTGTTCTTGGGCCCCGACGTGCCGGAAAATCAGTGTTTTCGCTCCTGCTTTTAAAGGATCGTGATTTTATGTACTTTGATTTTGACGACGAAGTATTGGCCTCTGAAGGTAGCATACCAACAGCTGAATTAATGAAAGAATTACATAGCGCTTACGGCAATATTAAAACCATTCTTTTTGATGAAATTCAAAATTTGCCTGCTTGGGAACTGTTTGTAAACAGGTTGCAAGAAGAGGGATATAACATTTTATTAACCGGCTCAAACGCGAGGTTGCTTTCAATGGAATTGGCAACTCACCTTACGGGCAGGCATATGCCGATAGAGCTGCTCCCGTTTGATTTTAAAGAATTTTTGAAAGGTAAAAAGTTCAAAATAGATCCAGAGTATAAATCCTTGCCCGAAAAACATGGCCAGCTTTTGAATTTGCTGGATCAATATTTATTACATGGGGGTTTTCCTGAAGTTGTGGTCAGCAATCTTGATCCGGCAGACTACCTCGAAGTTCTTTTTGATTCGTTGCTCTTTAAAGATGTTGTAAAAAGGCACAGGGTCAAATTTTCAACGCAGATAAGCACGCTTGGATCGCACTTAGTCAATAATTTTGCTTCGCTCTACACGCTCAACAAACTGATGAAGGCGCTCAATCTAAAAAGCGTGCATACCGTAGATAAATATACCTCCTATTTAGAGGAGGCATATTTGATATTCTCACTCTCGCGATATTCTCCAAAATCAAGGCAACGAATAAACTCGCCGAAAAAAGTGTATGTTGTTGACAACGGTTTTATAACTGCAAAAGCAATTCAGCATTCTCCCGATAAAGGCAAGCTTATGGAGAACTTGGTTTTTACCGAGCTGGTAAAGCGCGGGGTTAAACCAAATAGAGACTTGTTCTACTATAAAACTCGAAATGACCGCGAGGTTGATTTTGTCATAAAAAAAGAGACAGAAGTATCCGAACTGATGCAAGTTTGCTACGAGTCCATAAATCCTGATGTCGAGCAAAGAGAAGTAAAAGCGTTAACTGAAGCCTCTCAAGAATTAAACGCACCGAATCTAACCGTATTAACCTGGGACGAGGAGCGCGAAGTGGAAAAAGACGGAAAGACCGTGAAATTCAAGCCATTGTGGAAATGGCTTCTTGATAAAGACAAAAAATAATATGCCTGCGAAAATACACAAATTCATACCGCTCGCGCTCCTGGCGATATTTGTATTCGCGCCGAGCCTTGCTTTGGCGCATCAGCCGCGCGTATGGAGCAGTAACAACGACAGCAAGTACTCGCTCGCCATAGGCGAACTGGAGAAGTTTGACGGCAAAGAAATTCTCAACGCCCTCACGCTTATCCCGCAAATTAAAAAAGATTTTTTCAACAAATCGCCGATCGACTTCATCCTCTCGCCCTTCGGCTGGGGGCTCATCGTGGTTATGTATATCCTTGCTTTTGTCGTCGGCATCATCTACCGACTCATTATGAAGCGCCTTGCCAAAGGCACAGTTAGAGGAGTAAGCAAAAACCTCAACACCTCCGGTCGCGTTATTCGTTTTGCGCTCGGTGTGATGCTTCTGTTGTGGGCCATACTGACAAGTTGGAATCCCATCCTCATCTTCCTCTCCGGCTTCGCTCTCTTCGAGGCAATATTTTCCTGGTGCGCCGTTTATCAATTAATGAGGAAAAATACTTGCCCGTCCGACTTGTCCTCCGAAAGTTTACTGAAGGAGGAAGCCTAGTGCGAAGGAGGGCCTGCGAGGTAAATTAAAATAAATTTACTTGTCCCGCCTGCCTGCCGGCAGGCGGGTTATAATTTCTGATTAGAAATATATGAAAACTAAAATAGGAAAAAAGATGAGCACAGTAAAAAATGAGTAGATTGATATAAATTTGGGTAGATTTAGGGGCTACTTGTGTAGATTTGAGTAGTATGATACCATGCCTGTATGGATGAAAAATTGCTTACAATTGGC
>CAZHCQ010000144.1:0-3409 GCA_964531415.1 uncultured Gammaproteobacteria bacterium | reverse complement strand
GTTGCACCGGGGGCAAGAGAGATGCTCCCTTGCGGAATTGACCCAAGCACAAAGTAATTCGCATCAGTAAACGTGATGTCATACTCCCCCCACTCCGCAGAAGCAAGCGTTTGGTTGCCCGAAAGATTTTGAGCCGGAAATTTATAAACATCCGGGTTTGTGGCAATAAGTTTTTTGCTCTGAAGCGTAAAGCTGGGGTTACCTGCAGTATCAAGGCATGTGTATGTTTTATGCGCAATGGCAAGCGTTCCGTTTTGATCAATTTTTAAATTCACTTGTGAAAGTCCATTGTCAATTACGAGAGGGCTTGGGTTTACTGGCGTTCCGTCGTTTAAGGCAGGGTTCCCAGGCGCATACGTTCGTTCGCTTGAGTAACCAGTTTTTGAAACAAGAACATGGTAGGTATCTGGATCAAGCCCCTGAAAGAACGTATCTCCCTGCGCATCGGTAGGCATTGAGGCAATAATCGTTTCATTAGGCGGATCTCCCTGAAAAATCGTTACAACTGCGTCTTTAATTGGAGAGTTATCTTTGTTTTCCACATATACGACTATGTCTCCAGCAGGGGGTACGGGCGGGGGTGGTTTTTGAATTTCTATATCTTTTGTTGTTTGCCCGGAGATAAGAATGTTGGTAAGCAGGGCGGCTGGATCTCCGTTTAGTGCATCATATTCTTGGTGTCTTACTTCAATGTCGTATTGGTTATAGGGATTTGTTGAAATATTCGCAAAAAACGCCTGCCCTGGCCCAATGCACGGCGAGCTGTAAATGATAGAAACATCGTCTACTTTGGGAGTTTTCGTAGTATCTGCGGTTGAGAGAAAAACTTTGTATCGCAGATACCGCTTGTCTGTGTGCCCGATTAAAGAGCTTTCATAAGAAGTGTAATAAGAACCGGAAGTGCCGTCTTGCCCAAGAAAGTCCCATACCGTATCTTCAACAGGGTCAGCAAGTGCTTCGTTCGTTGCAATTTGAAACTGAACAGATGTGTTGCTTGGCTGTGTTTGCGGATTCCACTTGAGCGTAGTGAAATCAACCAGCGAGCCAGCATCAAAAGTTGAAGATTCAAGATCGCCTTCAGGGATGTATTCGCACGACGGACATGGTTGATAGAGTGAAACGCTATTCACGAAATCAGTGGTGGCAAGAGAGCTTTGCCAATATCCAGGAGCGCTGTCGTCTATTGGAAAAAATTCTTGAAGTTCGCCGCCTATCCACGTGATCTGCATAAAATGCCCTTGCCCTGTGAATTTTGTAAATTGCGTTGATGGATCAAGGCTTGGTGAAATGGCAACTTGTGCGGCGCTTACCGGTAGCAAATTCGGTGTGCCGCCGTCTTTTACGTTTACAAGCAAGTTGTACTGGCTATAGCCGCCAAGCACCAGCGTTACTTCATTAGACGCACCTGCAGGGAGAGCCACCGGTAAAGCTGGCAGTACGCTGGTGATGCTATAATTCGTGCCAGCAAGGCTGATGGCGTATGTTCCCCATTTAATGCCCGGAATTGTATAAGTTCCATCGGTCGCCATGGAAATATCATCTTTTTGATATTGAAACGTATCGGGGCTTGTGCCGATTTTATTGTTATTAGAAACCTTGAGGGTAAGGGTTCCGGCGGGCGTACTGCTGCATGATTCGGTTTTTGTGTGAATAGTGAGCGAAGAGAGGAGATCTATCTGAAATGTTTCAGATACAACTTGGTCAGCAACAATGGTGATGTCTGGCTGAATTGGAACAAAGCCGGCAGTAGCCGGATCATACGTTTGCGTGCTTGAAAAACCAGCTTTTGAAACTTCAATGCGGTATGCGTTTACCGCCGGCGTAAGGCCAAGAAAATTCACTCGTCCGTTTGTTGGCGTTGTTTTGGTGGTTGTTGATGGTGTTGCGCTGTTGTAGGTAACTTTTATGTCTGCGCCTTGAACAGGAGCGCCTAAAGCATTCAAAACTAACACAGAGAGCGTACCGGATACCCCTGCCTGTTCTTGAAGTTTTGGAGAAATAATGCTTGAGAGAACAGCTTTGTTTTTTGCAGGGCAGCCCTCGCAGTTTACTTCAAGCCGAATTTGTTTATAGTCAAAAGGGACGGAATCGCCGCCTCCGGGAATAAACTGCTGGTCAAAGGGGTCGTCAATGGCGTTGACGGCAATGATAACCGCATAACGCACGTTATCTTTTGTGATTGTTTGTGATGACTCCAGCACTCCTTGAGCAAGCCCTATGCCGTTTGTGGTGCCGATTTGCCCATAGGGAAGGTTTCGCACAACTTCCATTTGTTCATTTGCGAGTGAAATAGCCGCGAGGTTCCGTTGAGATTGCAGTGAAGACGCAAGAAGGTTGTTAAACGCAACATTGACGATGGCAAGCAAAAACCCAAAAAGCGCCAAAGAAATTATTGCCTCCAGCAATGACGTTCCTTTAGCTTTACATTTTTTTATAAATCCTACGGTTTTATTTTTTTCTGCTTTTCCCCTCCTCCTCATACATAATTTTTACAACTTTTTGTACTCCACTGTATACATAAGTATACAGGGTTGGAGAATTTCACTCAACTTAATTTCACGAAGGATTGGAACGTATGGCGGCTTATAAGCGAAAGAGAGCTTTTGGGGTATAAATCCGTAAAACTGGATGGCATACGGAATGTTTTTTTGTTCCATTTAAATTCATATCCGGCAATAATTCCGTTTGTTTCTTCCACATAATCAACCTCCGCACCTTGATGCGTGCGCCAAAAGTAACTGTTCGGGCTTTTTCCGCTGTTGTGCAAAAATTTTATCCGCTCGCTGATCATAAAGTTTTCAAACAGCACGCCCGTATCTTGCCGCAATTCAAGAGGATTAAGGTTATTGATAAGCGCGTTGCGGATGCCGGTATCAAAAAAATACACCTTTCTCATTTTTTTTAATTCCTTACGCGCGTTTTTAGAAAACGGGTTGAGCCGAAAAATAATAAACGCCTGTTCTAAAATACGTATATACTTCTGCACCGTATTTTTATTAATTCCAACAAGCGATGCCAGTTCGTTGTAAGAAACCTCATTTCCAATCTGAAGAGCCAATGCTTTGATGAGCTTGTCTATTGCGTCAGCATTGCGAAGCGCGTCAAATTGCAAAATATCTTTATACACATAGCTTTTCGCAATTTCTTTTAACTGTTTTTCCGCGCTCCTCTCGCCGAGCGCAATTTCAGGGTACATTCCATACACCATGCGGGCAGGCAAGAGCCGCTGTATCTCAAGAGGAGAGTGCTGGCGCATAAGCTCTTCAAGCGAAAGCGGATAAAGAAAGAATTCTAATTTTCTGCCGGTTAACGGCTCTTCTATTTTATTGGAAAGGTCAAATGAAGACGAGCCGGTCGCTATAATTTGCAGGTTTGGATAGGTGTCGGCAACCAGTTTGAGCGTGAGTCC
>CAZHCQ010000143.1:0-2680 GCA_964531415.1 uncultured Gammaproteobacteria bacterium | reverse complement strand
CAGTAGGGTATTGATGTCAAGAAATAAACAGCCTCGTTAGGGAATACCTTCATTTGGGCCAAAACGCGCAGCGCCGCCGGTATGATCCTGCTTCACTTGCTCCGGAGTACGCGCGTAGTTATACATGCGAACGTCGTCTATGCTTCCGTTAAAATATGTCCAGCCTGGATCCCAGCCAATAGAGAGGTTCAACGAATTTCCCTGCGGCATTCCCGTAGTTACACTGCTCCCGATGGCGATGCCGTTTCTATAAAAAGTGATTATACTGCTTGCTGGTATAAAAACAACAGATATATGTTGCCACTCGTTAGCGGTAATAACAAAATTTGAATAATAGGTTCTATATTGAGCGCCATCATAATATTCATATCGCAATCTGTTATTTTGCAGTCGCAAGCTATAGGGTCTGGGGCTATTCGTATGGCTTTTATTCACAATTCCTTGTTCAGCGATATTCACCACATTTGGTTTTATCCACGCGGAAATAGTAATTTCACCAATGATATTCAAACTTGTTGCATTGCCTGCATTCACATACTCATCCACGCCGTCAAAGTTCAAAGCCCTGTTTTGTTTTCCAGAAACCCACGCAAGGGCTTGGTCCATATTCATCAGAGTTCCGGTAAGACCGTTTCCGCTTGCATCAACTGCGGTAAGCCCTTCTCCTTCATCAAATTTCCAATATGCTGTAGGCTTGCCTCGGTTATAATCCCATGCAATCTGCGCCGGCGTACGCGCGTAATTATACACGCGGACGTCGTCTATAAAGCCAGGAAAAGCCCTCCCGTCAACACGGTATCCAGCTTGAAGTTTAGTAATGGAACACTATTTGTACTAGAGGCAACTCTCCGAAAAGTACTCCCATCCCAATAATCGCTTAGTACTCCTTTATCAGCGTAGGCACCAGTACTATCATAGCTAATATACCACCCTCTACTTTGTGAATTTAATGCATATGCTAAAACTGTTGTCGGTGGCGCTTGCATTATAGGCCTAATCCACGTGCTCACAGTATAAGGTTGGGTGTTTGAAAACTGTAAAACCGGCGGCGTTTCATAATTCACGGCGTCATCTGCGCCATCAAACTTAAGGCACGAGCCTTCATGGCAGTCCTTGGCTGATTTCCACTCCGCTCCGCCAAAAAGCGTACCGGTGTTTGTTCCAGAACTATCCTGTGCGCTTGTTCCTGCTTTTTCGTCAAACTTCCACCATGAAACCGGCGGCGCTCCGCCAAAACCG
This sequence comes from uncultured Gammaproteobacteria bacterium, assembly GCA_964531415.1. Classification (GTDB taxonomy): domain Bacteria; phylum Patescibacteriota; class Patescibacteriia; order UBA9629; family CAZHCQ01; genus CAZHCQ01. Next base: position 1,441 of record CAZHCQ010000143.1, on the reverse strand, counting down.
CCGTCGTCCCATACTGCACCGAGTGATTTTGTTGATCCAAGTGTTGCGGAACGCACACCCGCAGGCGCATGCCCCGCATTCATATCCTGAACAATTTGTGCTTGCGTTTGTGCGTAGTTGTAAACACGCGCCTCATCAATAAAGCCGTCAAACGGATTACTTCCCCAGCCCCCGCCGGACTGCCCAATAAAAACAGGGTTTGCGCTGTCTAAAAGCGAACCAATGCCGGTTGCGCCGCTTTGAACTTCCGCTCCGTTTACATAAATTTTAAAAGATGATCCGTTTTTTACGCCTGCAATATGCGTCCATGTATTTTGAAAAACCAGATCCGGCGAAATGAGCCTGTCATATGCGGTTGCGTTTGCAATGGCAAAATATACTGCCCCGCTTCCTTGGCTCAAGCCTATGGCATACACAGCCTGAAAACAGCAGTCATACTGATTTCCAAGTTTAAAAATTATTCCGCGGTCATTTCCAACAGGGTTTATCGCAGTAGGATATACCCACGCTGAAAGCGTTACATCGCTTGCTGTTTCAAGCGTTGGGTTATCGGGTATGGTTACAAAAGCGCTGGAATCGGTATTGTTCGCCCCGGTTGCAAGCGCAGAACCGTATTTCCCGTTCACCCATTTCACAGAGCTTGGGAATGCTCCGCTGTTGCCGTATCCGGACGAATCGTTTGCCAGCGAGCCGCTGTTTTCATCCATTTTCAACTCCAAAACCGGCCCCGGCGCGTAGGCATAAAGCTCCTGAATTTCTGCAGGCGAAAGTACGCGGTTGTAGATACGCATATCATCCAGTTTACCGCGCAGTGACCATTGCTCGCCACTCGCTCCATTCCAATTTCCTATTCGTACAGAATCCGCAGAAGCAACCGTTCTTAAAACCGATCCATCTTTCTGCCCATTTAAATAAAACGCAATAACGCCGTTTTGATACGTCATCGCGGCATGAATCCACGTATTTGCCAGAGCACTTACATCCGTACCTGCAAAAAGGCTTGGCGAACAACAATTGAACAATTTATTTTGATATACTCCAAAATTTGCAAAAGAATTCACGCCCTGATGAACCATATACTGCTCTTTTGATACATCGCCCGTCAAGTATATCCACCCCGCATAGGTAAATGAAGGATTATTAAAATCCTGGCTGCTTGGTATATCTATGTATTCTCCTGCTCCGCTACTTGTAAAATCCCCAGCCCGCAAAAATAATTGCCGCGCCGAACACCGTCAAAACACGTTGTCTATGATTCTGCCACATTGCTCTTTATTATAACAAAAAAACGCCCAATCGGTTGAAAGCGCTTTTGCGGGGGATAAGTTATCTTGCATTTTCTATTTACTTTCTATTATACTAAGGTGGCAGGAAAAATAAAATGAGTCCCAATGATTACCAAACGGCAAAAACAAGTTCTTGATTTTATCGCCAATTACCA
>CAZHCQ010000142.1:0-4942 GCA_964531415.1 uncultured Gammaproteobacteria bacterium | reverse complement strand
TAGAGGAGAACCCCGGCTTTTTTTCCGGATCGGGCTTGGATAATGTAATTAAAATTTTAATAGTTCTTGCTTTGACTTTAACAATCATATTTTTAATAAGTAAACTTTTTAACAAAAACGAATCTGTGCGAAAGAAATAACGATTGATATTTTCGTGAAGATTTGTATTAGCAAAATTATGAAAAGGCAGATCCTTATTATTTTCATTGGTTTGATTGTTGCCTTTGGCGTTCTTGCCGCCGTGTTTTATCAAAAAATTATTTCCCAGCAAAGAGAAATAGCACTGCTTGAAACTCGCGCGAGTCAGCGCGATATTGTTTGGCAAACAGCAAAAATAAAATCAGAAATTCTTAATATTTTAGTCACAAATATTATTTTAGCTAAAGAAGAAATTCCGCTGAAAGTGAGAATCAATATGGAAAATAAAATTGACTCAACAGGGGACCAAACTTTGCGCGCCAAATGGGACGGATTTGCAGATGCGGAAGACAAAGCAGTTGCGCAAACGGCAATGGAAGATTTGCTCCGTTATTTGGTTGAGGAAGTAAACCAAGGGTTAAGATAGAAAAGAGACGCAAGCTTCTCACCCGGCACGCCGTGCTCTACAGGAGCCATGAAATAAAATTGTATATCAATTAAAAACATCCGCGTTTGGCGGGTGTTTTTTTGCAATACGCCGCAGATAAAAACTCTATCTCTACTTCTTTTTGTAACGTGATGAGTTGGTTGACAGGGCTTCGTTTTATCAAAGTTGTCGCTCAATGAAAGTAAACAAGTGCGTGTGATGCAGGTGAATGGTGAAATTATTGTTGTTGGCCTCTAATGAAGCGTGCTGTCAAGAAGAATACCGTTGGCCCAATAGAATCCGGTTTCGCCAGAAGGCAAAATATCGTAGGTAGCTCCGTCGCTGTATGTGACTTGATGAGTAGTGACCACACGGGCACCATCATAGAGGTCGTGAGCGATTAGATTTCTGACTATACGTCCATCAATAATTGGATGTCCGGGAGAAGCAAATAATTCTCGTCCGTCATCAAGAACTACATGGACCATCTGATGATTTGGTGGAACCGGCACCCTGCGTGTCGCAATGACAACTCCGACGACACGTTCACCAGATTTATTGGTTGTCCAAACCGACATTCCTTTCTGCAATTGTTGTATTGGAACCGCACCCAAGGGTGTATCAATCAATGTATTTACAGCAAGACATATGGGACAAGTCCTCATATATCCTTTGAGTTGGCAGAAGTAAGGAGGAGGGGGTTCGTCGGGATACCCAACTGGCGAACTACAACCTTGCACGCATTCATAATCAGATGGACAGCTTGTATCGCTTGAACCGCCACATTGCCTTCCAACCGGAGTAGCACAAATATTTTTATGACACAAATTTCCGGCAACACAATCCGAATCTATACTGCACCGATTGCCTTCTGTCAACTTACATTCCCCCTTTATGACGGTATGGGTAGGCACGCACGATGGATCGGTGTTTGGGCATGCGGTTTCCATACCTTGTGTTTCCTGGCAAATATATTGCGAAGAAGGACAATCAGAATCTTTTTTGCATTCAGCAACGGGTGGCGAGTTTGTTGCGGGGCATTTTGCAAATTCGCAGTTTTTACCGGTACGGCTCACATATGATCCATCGGGGCATTGTTTAGCTTCTTTAGTACAAGCTATCGGTGCAGGCGTAGGAGTTGGTATGGGTACTGGTGGAGTGATTTGCCGATTAAACACAAAGTAAGCCCCTGCACCAGCGAGCAAGACAACGACCACGATTAGTATGATATTTATAAATCCTTTTTGGTTCATATAAAAAATTCTCTTTTCCCTCGCCACCTGTGGCGGCGAAATGCGTCCAAACTACTTTAAGAATAGGCCACCAGACAGAGGACGGTCACCCTTTGGGTGAGAACTCCTGCACTGATTTGTGAAAGCCTGTTTTGACTTGGTGGACCCGAGGAGATTCGAACTCCTGACCTCCACATTGCAAATGTGGCATTCTAACCAGCTGAACTACGGGCCCTTGTTTTTTAAAAGCCTGCTTTTACTGTATTGACGAACCGGGGATCAGCAAGCCAACCGTACCGCGGAGAAATCCTTTGAAAAATCCGGTGAGCACCAAAAATCCTATAAATATAGTGAACGCGCCTAAAAGTTTATAAAACAACCGCGTGCCGCCTTCTGTGCCAAAATATTTTTCTGCAAACGCCACGCGCCCGGTAAAGCGGTACACCGCTTCTGTTTTCCACATGAGCAAAAATCCTGCAATAACAATTAAAATACCAACGATGAATGTTTTCATATAATTTTTGTTTATCTGTATTTCTGGTGGGTCCGCTCCGATTTGAACGGAGGGCCTTCTGCGTGTAAAGCAGACGCTCTAACCAACTGAGCTACGAACCCAAACTGGTGCGGACGAGAGGACTTGCCAGCCAGAGGCTGGTCACCCTTTGGGTGAAACCTCCCTCGTATTAAACTTTGTATGGATAATTATCTTGGTGCGGACGAGAGGACTTGAACCTCCACGGGCGTATATATGCCCACTACCACCTCAAGGTAGCGCGTCTACCGTTCCGCCACGTCCGCCTAAAGATGAAAATGACTACCCATACATACGGTAGCCATTTTTGAAAAAAAATGCAACTTTACGCTAAGCCGATTTTTTTATCACGCGCGATTCTGACAGCTTTTGCCGTGGATTACGCAAAAAGTACAGCTTTGATCTTCTCACAGTATACTGTTTGACGACTTCAATTTTTTTTATCACTGGAGAGAACAAGGGGAAAATTTTTTCAACCGCAATATTGCCGCGCGCTACCTTTCTCACCGTAATGGTAGAGCCAATTTCAAGGCCGTGCTTCCGCGCAATGACCATGCCCTCAAATACCTGTATACGCGTGCGCTCTGCATCTTTTGGGGTTGGGTCGTCAATCAACTCATACACACGAATTATCATGCCCTGCTTGATAAGGGAAAAATCGTTCACTGCTTCGGCGGGCGGCGCGTCAGCCACCGAATCTTCTTCAACAGCTTCTTCCTCTTCCGCGCTTACATTTTCATCCGCATTGCTGATATCTGTGCTTGGTGCGGTAACATCTGTTGCTTGTTGATCATCATTTGCCATAAAATTCATTAAGAATATATGCGTAAAATACCAAATTATCCTATACTATCCAAAAATATAAGTCAATGCGTGCACTGCACTATAAAATAAGGCAAAGGCACAGCGTTGCCTATACGCGCTGATTTTACGTGATATAATGATAAAAGAAAGAAATGATAACAAGTTGAAAAAGAAAAAAAGTAACGTGCGCTCTGCGCTATTATATTTATGTTTTTCCCTCAAAGGGGCTTTCTTCTAAGCGACAAAGCCCTCAAAAAAATTGATTCTCTTCTTTTTGAACGGTTGAGAAACTATACAAGTAATAAGTTATTTTTTCATACCGCAACGATACGGGAGTACAGGGAGATGCTCTTTCCAGATTTTAAAACCGATGAATTGTTGTTTGACTACATGGACGGCAAAACCGTTCTTTTTATTGGAAGCACGCTTGAATACGAGCGGTTGTACCACATTCTTGATCCCCTGAAACGCATTGGTGATACCAAAGCATGTCTGATGCGGCTTATCGGGCTTCAGCCCATAGTCGGCGCGCCTGAACCCGAAGTTGAGAAAAACGGTTTTTCTGCGCCGCAGGATGATCGTTTGCAGATTCGGTGGATGTTTCTTGAGCCGCCAACGCGCCGAGCAGAATCCGAAGAGAAGCTTTCCATAAACGAGCAAGGCGCCTCTTCTTTTCCTTTTGCAGACAACAGCATTGATCTTATTCTTTCCAGCTTTCTCATTCCCTATTGGGTTGACGCCCCGCGGGATTTGCGTGAGATATTCAAAGAATTTATGAGAACCTTGCGTGCATTTCGGCAAATCAGGCTTTATCCGATATTGCGCTACGACATCAATCTTTTATTGAACCGTGAAACAGAACTTGGCACATATATATATGACTGTTTTGAAATTCACAAAGAAAGCAAGAGAATAATTGGCATTGGACCGGAACGCATTTCTTTGGTGTTCACGAAGAAAGGGCAGAAGGAGGATCCAACCGCCAATTCGTTTTTGAAAAAGCTTATGCTTTTTAACGCGCACTCTTTTGAAAAACAGCCCGCTTAAAAATCATTTCCTATGGACATTACCCGGCCTGTGATATGGCAATTACTCAATCAGTATACAAAAAAACCAGCTTTGCTCAAACACGCGCTTGCGGTTGAAGCGGCAATGCGGGCTTATGCCGAAAAATTTGGTGAAGATGAAGAGCTGTGGGGCGCTGTAGGCCTTTTGCATGATTTTGACTACGATGCCTACCCTGTGCCAGAGGAAGGAGGCCATCCCTATAAAGGCAATCAAATTCTTGCGGAGTTGGGGTGCCCTGAAGAAATTCGTACCGCCATTATGGGGCATGCGCATTTTACCGGCACGCCGCGCGTTACAACAATGGCAAAAGCACTTTTTGCGGTTGATGAGCTGTGCGGGTTTGTCATGGCGGTTGCCTACGTTCGCCCGGAAAAACTAAACGGCATGGCTGTTTCATCAGTAAAGAAAAAATTAAAAGACAAAGCATTTGCCGCAAAAGTAAACCGTGAAGAAATTGAACAAGGGGCGGTTGAGCTTGGCGTAGACAAAGACGAGCACATTCAAACAATTATTACCGCCCTGCAAGGTATTTCAAACGAGCTTGGCTTTTAACATAATTTTCTTAAAAAGCAAGATAGATGAGGCTCGGTAAATATGCTATAATAAGGCTTATTTATTACTTTATAATAGCCTTTATTTATTATAACTTCACAAAACTATGCCATACGTACTTCCAAAACTTACTTACGCATATAACGAGTTTGAACCGCATATTGATGCGCGCACAATGGAAATTCACTA
>CAZHCQ010000141.1:0-15355 GCA_964531415.1 uncultured Gammaproteobacteria bacterium | reverse complement strand
CCGGGGAGTTTATTCAAGTCCTCGGCGTTGAGGGTGACTGCTCTGTTTTGCATCAGCCAAAGCGCATCCGCGGGTGTGCTGAATGGGTAGCGTTCTAAATTCTCCGGATCTACATACCATGCGCGCGTTCTGTTTTCAGCTTCTATAAGAATGCGTCCGCTCCATTGTTTTGCGCTTTCCCAATCATACGCGCGGCCGTGCAAAGGAATCGCAAGGAGCAGGATTCCAAGAGGTATGAAGCTATATATTTTTTTAAACATGAAGTTCATGAGGAAAAATATCAGGGTTGAGTATAACAGAGAGAAGCGTGTTTGGCACGTCCTCACGCGCAGCACGATAGATCATATTTTATATGGCCGCACCTCATCCATCGCGTGTGTGCTTCTAAAATACCCCGTAATTGCCTATAATGAATGCATGGCAATTACGATGAAACAACTCAAAGCGCTTTTGGTAACTCCGGGATACGTGAGCGCGGCGGAGTTTGACGCGGCTTTGCGCGAATCCCATGATGGCGACAAGGAATTCCAAGATATTCTTGTCGGCAAAGGTTTGGTGAAAGACGACCAGCTTGGCCAGATTATGGCTGAATATTATAAAGTGTCTTTTGTAAAGTTGAGCACAGAGAGAATTGATGAAGCGCTTGTGCATTTCATTCCCGAGATTGTTTCGCGTGCAACCGGGCTGATTATTTTTGAACGCGGAAAGGACGCAATGAAAGTAGGGATGGTTGACCCTGAAAATCTTGAGGCAATTCATTTAATTGAAAAACGGATCGGGCTTTCCGTTATCCCCCATTTAATTACAAAAAGAGATTTGCTCAAAACGCTTTCCCGGTATACCGGGAGTATGAAAAACGAGTTTGAGGCAATTTTACGGCAAATGAAGGACGCCTCGCTGAGCAAAGAGGCCAGGGATAGCGCTACGGTGAAGATTGTAAACACCCTGCTTTTGTATGCGGCAAAAAATGGGGCATCGGATGTGCATATTGAACCGTATCGCGAAAAAATTCTTGTGCGTTTCAGAATAGACGGCGTTCTGCACGATATTTTGGATATGCCGAAAAATATCTTAGATGGAGTGGTGAGCCGCATTAAAGTTCTTGCAAAAATGCGCACAGATGAACATCGCGCGGCGCAAGACGGCAAGTTCAGCTTAATGACTGAAAACAACGACATGCTGGACATGCGGATTTCCGTTGTGCCGGTTATTCAGGGAGAAAATGTGGTTATTCGTTTGTTGTCGGCTGAAAACCGCCAATATAATTTAAGCGATTTAGGGTTGTCCGCGTCTGATTTAAAGCGCGTTGAGCGGGGTATTCGCAGTCCGCACGGCATGATTCTTGTAACCGGCCCAACCGGTTCCGGGAAAACAACAATGGTATATGCCGTATTAAAGCGCTTGAATATCCGTGAGGTGCACATTTCAACCATAGAAGATCCAGTTGAATATGATATTGAAAATATCAGCCAGATTCAGGTGAACCCAAAAACAAACTTAACTTTTGCAAAAGGCCTTCGCGCGCTCCTGCGCCAAGATCCAGATATTATCATGGTTGGAGAAATTCGGGATGAAGAAACCGCGGCAATTGCGGTGAATGCTTCAATGACCGGCCATCTTGTGCTTTCAACGCTTCATGCAAACGACACGCCCACAACGCTTCCAAGGCTCTTAGAATTGGGGGTAGATCCTTTTTTAGTTGCAAGCACAACGCGCCTTCTCATTGCACAGCGCCTGGTGCGGAAAATCTGTGAAAAATGCCGCGCGTCGTATAATTTTTCAGTCCGTGAGAAAGCGCTCATTTCGGAAGATGCCCGCATGCGAGAGCTCTTTGCAAAACGAGGTTATGAAAATTTGGAAGAGGTAATTTTATTTAAAGGGGCAGGGTGCAAACTATGCGGGGATTCTGGCTATAGCGGCCGCATCGGCATTTTTGAAGTGCTGGATATAGAAGAGAATATACGGGATTTAATTGTAAAGCGGGCAACAAGCGATGCAATTATGGAAACAGCAAGAAAAAACGGCATGACAACCATGCTTGAGGACGGCATAGAAAAAGTGTTTTCTGGAATTACAACGGTAGAAGAAGTATTGCGGGTAACAAAAGAGTAGGGGCGAATCCGTATTTCGCCCGATTGTATTGAATGTATTCGCTCTGTGCATTTTTGGTGTAGGGGCGCGCCCCTACACCGCCCATGTTTTTATAGATTTCTTATGAACATAAAAACAAATTGGTCATTTAAAATCCCAAATTTTAAAGGCGTTTCGTTAACAGCAAAAGTGCTCTTTGCGCGGCACCTTTCAATTATGTTGCGCTCCGGGACAACGCTTTCTGAAGCACTGCAAATTGCCTCTGAAGCGTCCGAGCCTGGTTTTGGGCGCATAATTTCGGACATTGGAAATTCGGTGCGGACCGGGCGGACGCTTTCTGAATCGTTTGCAAGTTACCCTGCTGTTTTTTCTGAATTTTTTATCAGCGGAACATCGGCGGGAGAAAAATCTGGAACGCTTGAGGAAAACTTAGAAAGCATTGCAGATCAGCTTGAGCGGGACAAGGAACTGCAGGATAAAATTAAAGGCGCGATGACCTATCCAATTATTGTGCTTACCGCGTGCTTTGGGCTTGGCATTGTGATGTCTTATGTTGTTTTGCCGAAAATCATGGCTATTTTTGAGGGAGTTTCCAATTTGCCTGCGCCAACCCGCATGCTGGTGGCATTTACAAATTTTATTCAGCATCACGGAGTATTGTTTCTTGTTGCGCTTGCTGTTGGTATTTTCGGAATAACATGGCTCTTGCGGAGAAAATTCGTCCGCCCCTTAACGCATTGGATTATTTTATATACGCCCATTATTAAAACCATCAGCAGGAAGAGCAATTTAACGCGGTTTTGCCGCTCATTAGGAACGCTTTTAAAAAGCGGACTCCTCATTGAAGAGGCCTTAACGGTGACAAAGAGCACGATGTCAAATTATTATTTTCAAAAAGCAATAGAGGAAGCCGCCTCGCGGATCGGCAAAGGCACGAAGCTCGCGGACAATTTAACGCAATATAAAAATTTATTTCCCATTATTGTGATAAAGATGGTTCATATTGGCGAAGAATCAGGAACATTGGAAGAGAACCTTTTGTATTTGGCCGGTTTTTACCAAAAGGAGGTTGATGTGCTGACAAAATCATTGTCAACCGTCATAGAGCCGCTTTTGTTGCTGTTTGTGGGAGGGATTGTTGCCTTTTTTGCGCTTGCGGTAATGACTCCGCTGTATAACCTTTCAAGCGCAGTGGCGCAATAAAAAAGTTTTTGATAAAGTATAATGAAGCTATAAAATTCCAAGGAACACCGTGCAAAGATTTATTCTGCCAATTAAGGAAAAAAATCCCATAGGCCTTCAAAAGACGGCTTCGTTTTTGAATATTTCAACAGCAACAGTAAGAAATTGGGTCAAATGCGGTTATCTGCAAACCTGTACCGTTGACAAGAGGTATATTTTTTATTTGGCTGATATAGAACATGTGAAAGCCGCTATTATAAGTGGCAACTTTAACAAGCTGAATGGACGAGCGAATAAATTTAAGGCAGAAAGGACATTTATACCAGATGAATATTTACAAGGTGAAGTGAATGTTGATGATATAACTAAAATTATAAATTTTATAACTGATAAAAATATCAATATTCCTTTAGCTCTTTTACTGTTAGCCTTCAATTTACTTCAAAAAGAAAACATAATTTCTCGTATCACCATTCAGGATTTAAAGAGCCAAAAGTTTGTTTTTGATCATAAACAGATTGGGGAAGAAGTAAGAACGTGGTTGTCCGAAATTGGAATAAACGATATAAAATTTGACTATGCTTTTTTATTGGATTGCGCTATTCCAAAACAGCGCGATGCTTTGGGATTCATTTATCAAGCATTATTGATTGAAGGCAACAAATCTCAAAGCGGATCTTATTATACACCAGCAACAATTGTGGATGCAATAATAATGGATTATGTTAAAAAAAATTCAAAAGTGCTTGACCCCTGTTGCGGAACAGGCCAATTTTTATTGGCATATGCGGACATAATTGAAGATCCAAAACAGATTTATGCGGTAGATATTGATGAAATCGCCGTCAGGATTGCAAGATTAAACATCTTGATAAAATATAAAAATCAAAATTTTATCCCTAATATCGTTTGCAAAAATACACTTTTTGAAATTGGCAATTACGATTTATTTAGCTCAAATGATGAGGACATTCGTAACTTTGATGTAATTGCGACAAACCCGCCATGGGGTGCCCATTTCCCAAAATCGGATGTGGTCAGGCTCAAAATACTTTTTCCTGAAATTACATCTTTTGAGTCATTTTCTTATTTTTTAAAAAAGAGCATTGATTTACTTCGCGAGGGCGGCATAATCTCGTTTATTCTTCCGGAATCAATACTCAACGTAAAAACCCATAAAGACATACGAGAAATAATTTTAAACAATACCAGAATTAAAAAAGTTTTTTATCTTAACCGTATTTTTAAGAATGTTTTTACGCCTGTGATTAGGCTTGATTTGCAAAAATGTAAAAAAACAAATGGGCAAATAGAAATTTGTAAAGAAAACGAAAGATATACTGTTGAACAAGCAAAATGGAAAAGCAACTATGATTTTATATTTGATATACATGCAAACAATTTTGATACGGATATAATTGATAAAATATATGATGTTCGCCATACGACACTTGCAGGGCAAGCCGATTGGGCTTTAGGAATTGTTACAGGAAATAATGAAGCATATATTTTAAATGAACAACGGAAAGGATTTGAAGCAATTTATAAAGGCAAAGATGTTGGAAAATTCATTTTAAGCAAACCATCACATTACATACATTTTACGCCTGAAAGATTTCAGCAGGTCGCGCAGGTAGAAAAATATCGCGCCAAAGAGAAACTTGTGTATAGGTTTATTTCAAAAAATTTAATTTTTGCATACGACAACAAACAAGTGTTGACGCTCAATAGCGCCAACATGATAATTCCTAAAATTCCAAATTATCCAATAAAGGTTATTGCCGCTTTGTTTAATTCTTCTCTTTACCAATTTATATTTCAAAAAAGGTTTTCAAGCATAAAAGTTTTACGAAGCCATATTGAACAAATGCCTTTGCCGTTTTGGAGTGAAAAAGTTTTTAACCAGATTATAAAATTGGTGGACGAAGTAATAGAGAATAAAAATCAAATTGAATTGCTAGATGATTTTATTTTCAAGCACTATACCCTCTCATTAGAGGAAATGAATCATATTAAAAATTTTATCCGCACATAAATTATGGAAATTTTAAAGAAAAAACTTGGGAAATTGATAGCCTCGTTATCGCAACAAAACGGAAACGGCCTTAAAACACGCCTTGAAAATTTAATTTCGGTTTATCCGTTTAACGAATACGAATACATTATTTCAAGCATGTTGGGATTTAAAAAAATTACTTTTGATGATTATTTAGAAATTAGAGATGAGTATATCGCTAGAAATATGTATTTATACATTTTTGAAATATCCGCCCCAAGAGGATTTGGCGAACAATGGGCGCAAGGACATCTCATGGAGCTTGCCTCCGAACTTATAAAGCCCACAAAAAAACTTGAAAAAAATTATTCGGGCGAATACGATTTTTTGTATCCGCTTCCGGACGGGAAAATGATTAAAATTGAGGTTAAAGCTTCTCGAGCAGTTGATTTTGACAGCCAAGAGCCGCTGTATGTCAAAGCTCTTTCGTGGAAATCAAAACTGCCGTTTGATATGAACTTCCAGCAAGTAAAGCCGAAGTGTTGCGATGTGTTTGTTTGGGTTGGAGTGTGGCGAGATACAATAAAGTATTGGGTTTTAGCCTCAAAAGAAGTCGCAAAAAATAAATATTACTCAAAAGGCCAGCACAGAGGCAATACTGGTGAGGGGCAACTTCATGTCAAGCAGGATAATATAAAGGAGTTTGTACAATATGAAGCCAAGCCAAAAGAATTGCTGGAAAAAATTATCGCGGCGTATAAAAGGCAAAGTTTTAAAAGATAAGTATGGATTTAGAAAAATTTCTTTACGTTCCTGAAGAAAAATTGCCACAAATTAAAATTCTTATTCTTGGCGTGGTTATTTTATTTGGTGCATTTGTGGGGATAGATGGGTTTTTTGAAAAATTTGTTTATCTTAATATAAGATCGTTTTGCTATTTATTGTTTTTATTGTTATGGACAGGTTATTGGGCATTTAACAAATTTCATCTACCAAGAAATAAAAAAAATAAAGTTGGCATCGTGATTTCGATTTATTCAGAGAATGAAGCTGAAAGACAAAAATTAAAGGCTGATTTCATTTCCAAGCTCAAAAAAGATTTACAGCAAGAAGGGATTTTGAATTTCTCAAAAGTCATTTTCCTTAAAAATCACTTTTCAAATAAAATCAAAGAATCGGATAATCCGCGAGCAAAACTAGAAGCAATAAACAAAAAAATCAAAGCCCACTTTTATGTTTGGGGGGATGTTAAAAAAAGGCCGGATGGCGATAAAGGCGAGAAGTATTTTATAAATTTTCAGGGATATGTCGTTCACAAACCAATTTCTCAAAATTTGAGCCAAGAAATTTCGATTGACTTTTCAAAAGTCTTGCCAACAGAAGTGAATTTTCTTGAAAAAAGAAGTTTTAGGGGCTTTGAGGCTTCTGCTACCATAGTGCATTTGGCCGCTAAATATATCATTGGTATTGCCGCCTTTGTTTCACACGATCCACAATTAGCACTTAGATTGCACAATGGACTGAAAGACCAGTTCAATGCATCCCGTCCATTACTACCGCATCTTCAAGATATACAAAATCGCATTTCTCTCTTAATTTCCGATGAGACATTATGGATAGCAAAATGGCATTTTGAAAATAAAAAAATTAGTGAAGCAAAATCACTTTTAGAAAAATCCTTATCCGAAAATAACAAAAATTATTCGGCATGGTTGTTTAAAGCCATGATCAACTTTAGCGTTGATAAAGATATAGCGGAAGCTTTTAAAAGTATTAAAAAAGCAGAGGAATATTCAACAAATCCCCCAAATACTTTTTGTGAATGGATATACAGTAAAGCTTTTTTGTGTTTTTGGACGGAAGATTATCCAAAGGCATTAAAACTTTGTCAGAAAATAAAGCGACAAAGCTATCCGACGGAAGCAATTACTTTGGATGAAGTAAGAAAATTTAATTTAAATCTTTTATCAGACACAACTCCAAAGGTACAGCTATATTTTTGGATTGGCTTTTTAAGTTATTTTAAGCGAAATAACCTTGGGGACGCACTAGGAGATTTTGAAAATTTTGAAAAGGTAGCTAATGATAAAATGAATATTTTAAAACAAAAATCTAGCGCCTATTTACGAGAGATAAAGCAACAAATGAAAATTACAGATTAAGAAGTTTTTTACACTCAATCTTTATGAAACACGCCTTTACGCTTATAGAAGTGGTGATAGCGGTTGCACTTATTGCGCTACTTGCGGGAATTGGCTTTCCTCTGTACCGGCAGTCGCGCGGCGCGGCGCTTTTAAATGAGAGCGCGGTGCGTATTGTACTGGAGTTGCGTACCGCGCGCGCAGAGAGCATATCCGGTTTGAATAACAGCGCGCACGGCGTGTACTTTGAGAGCAATCCAGGCGGGAACGATCGCATGATTCTCTATGAAGGATCATCATATGCTTTGCGTTACAGCGGGCTTGATCGGGTAACGGTTTTTGAAAGTATTCTTTCTGTGTCCACGTCTCTTCCGGGCGGTGAAGTTGCGTACGCCAAAAGTTCAGGCATCCCAAGTGCGGCGGGAACAATCACCCTTACCCATTCCTCGTTAGGATCGCGCGTTATTACGATCAATGCGCTTGGGATAATAGATAACGAATAATTTATGCATTTTTTAAAATCACGTTCGGGGCAAAGTATCGCTGAAGTTATTCTCGCGCTTGCTTTTTTTGGTTTTATCGTTGGCGCATTGCTCACCATGTCTGCAAGCGGCATCAAGGGAATAAATCGCGGCGCAGATCACGGCGGAGCGGACGCGCTTGCGGAGGAAGGCGTTGAAGCGGTGCGTGCAATCCGCGATGCGTCGGCATGGAACCAAAATACATATACTCAAAGCGGTGTTGCAATAGATGCAAATGCGTGGAAATTTCTCGGGGAAGGAACGAGTGAAACAATCGGGAAGTACACCCGTGCAATTCGTTTTTCTGATGTATGCAGAGATTCATCTGGAGAGATCACGGACTGCCCGGGAGCGTATACTGATGTACACAGCAAACTGGTTGATGTTGAGGTTTCATGGCTGGTACGCCAGGGACTCACGAATTCAGTGAAGAGGTCAACATACATTACAAATTGGGATTCGCGCGAATTTACTCAAACTGATTGGTCCGGCGGCGCGGGGCAGGCAGTGTGGACAAACGCAAACATGTACGATTCAGATGATGGAAGCCTTGTTACGAGTGTTCCCGGGCAGTTGAGTTTGCGAACCGGAAGCTATTGCGGGTTATGGACTTTTGGTTTTGACAATGCATCAGAGTATGTGTTTAATCCGGTAAAAATTGAGGTTGCTTCGGGCAGTGCAAAGCTTAAAGATGTGGGCGGCGGAAGTTATGCAACAGATAAGCCTTCGGTTCTTCCGAATAGTTCATACACGCCTGCAAGTATTGGCGGCTGGGTTTCATTCGTTGAAACAGCGGCCAAGAACGGCGGCGAAATTTACTATCAGCTCTCTGATGATAATGGAGCACGCTGGCAGTATTTTGACGGGGTAACATGGACGCTTGCAGGCTCGTCTGATTACAATACCGCCGGGGTTGTGAATGCCAATATCAGCACGTTTCCGGTAACAAATCGTGCACTCTTATTTAAGGCGTTTCTCGGAAGCAACGGCACCCAGCTTGTTTCACTTGATACTATTGCCGTTCAGTGCGTACTTTATAATAATGTTACGTTTGATTTTCCAGCTGAATATACATACGATTCCTCTCGCATTGTTGTTGCCGGCGGATCCGCGGAGCTTGCGCCGATTGGCACAGCAGTGAGCGGACTTACTGGAAATAATCTCCAGTTTGATACAGAAAGCGGGCAGGATCCTGACATGATTTATATTTCAGGCACTGTATACGCGATTGCGTATGAATCAAAAAATGAAGACGGTTTTGTAAAAACCGTTTCTATTGATGCGTCCGGCTCCATTTCAAGCGCAACGATTGATTCTTTAGAATTTGATAAAGACAAGGGGAAAGAGCCGAGCATTGTACTTCTAAGCGGCAATGTATATGCGATTGCCTATCGCGGTAAAAATGACGAGGGGTACGTAAAAACAATGACCATAGATGCAAGCGGCGCGATTTCCAATACCGCACTAGACACCCTTCAATTTGACGCCAAAAAAGGAAAAGCGCCCAAAATTATTCACGTGAGCGGTGAGGTGTTTGCAGTTGCATACCAAGGGGATTCTGATGACGGTTTTGTAAAAACAATCAAGATACAATCTAACGGCTCAATTGATGATGCAGTGATAGACACGCTTGAATTTGACGCGCAAGCGGGAAAGGATCCGGATTTTTTACGCGTTTCCGGCAACACATACGCCCTTGCGTATGAGGGGAATTCGGAAGCGGGGATGGTAAAAACGATTACGATTGACAGCGCAGGGCTTATCGGAGATTCCGTGATCGGTGCTTTGCAATTTGACAGTACAGGGCAGACTTCAAAAATTATTCAAGTTGCCGGGGAGGTCTACGCGATTGCTTATAGCGGATCTGGCGATGACGGATTTGTGAAGACAATCCGCATCACTGCCGGCGGCGCAATTCAATCTACGGTGATAAGCACGCTTGAATTTGATACCGCAGAGGGAAGAGAGCCGAGCATTCGTTTTGTTTCCGGGCAAATTTACGCAATTGCATACCGCGGGTCTTCTGATGACGGCTTTGTTGCAACTTTCAGTATAAGTTCTGCCGGAGCGATTCAGTCTTCAGTGCTTGATCGTTTTGAATTTGATGTGAAGCAAGCATATAAGCCAATTTTGTTTCCAGTTTCTTCCGGCGTGTTTGCTCTTGCATATCGCGGAGCCAATGACGACGGCTATCTCATTACCATGCAGGTTGATGGTTCAGGCGCGGTCAGCCGCGTGTTAAACGGCATACTTGAATTTGATATTCAAAACGGGGAAAATCCGTCGCTTGTGCACGTGTCGGGCGATGTATATGCGATTGCATACCGCGGACAGAATAATGAAGGGTATGTTGCAACGGTCAGCATAGGGCAAAACGGGCAGATTGGCGGCGCCGTGATTGACCGTTTTAGGTACTATCAAAACACCATGAATTCCCCTGATATGATTCAGGTGTTTGGAGATATTTTTGTGATCGCACAGCAGGGAACGCAAGGAATCCCTAACGCGGGATCTTTGCTTGCGATCCGCATTGGCGCGGACGGCATTATTCAAAAATCGGTCATAAGCACTGTGCTTTTTGATGCAGGCATCGGCAAAAATCCTGACTTGATACACGTGAGCGGAGATATATTCGCGGTTGCATACACTGGAAGCGGAGATGACGGCTATGTGAAGGCGTTTAAAATTAGTGCTAACGGAATTATTCAGGCTTCTGCCTTAGATAGCCTTGAGTTTGATACCCAAAACGGCGTTGAGCCGAGCATTGTTCCCGTGGCAGGCACTGTATATGCCATTGCATATCAAGGGCAAACCGATGACGGCGTACTTGCAACAGTTGAGATAACTGCGGCCGGAAACATCAGCAATGCAGTGATTGATTCATATATTTTTGACACGCAAAAAGCGAGCACACCGCATAGTATTCATCTGGCGAGCGATAAATTTGCCATTGTATATACCGATAATAACAATGACGGCTTTTTGATAACGGTAACGATCAACCCGTCGGGAACTATTGTGAAGTCAATCGTGAGTACTTTGGAATTTGACCCTTCCGACGGGCTTGCTCCGCGCATTATCCCTGCTTTGGGGAGCGCATATATAGTTGCCTATACCGGCCCTTCTGATGACGGATTTGCTAAGCTTATTGATGTTGCAGACACTGGCATTATTGCCGCAACGCCGCTTGATACGCTGGAGTTTGATCCACTGAAAGCGCGTGCGGTGGATAGTGCTGATGTTGGCGGCGGATTTTTTGCAGTTGCCTACCAAGGGAAAGACGATGACGGCTATCTTGCAACTTTTAAAGTGACGAATTCAAATGTGTACCCGGGAGATCGGCCAGCGATCAACCCAGTGGCTTCTTTTTTTGCTCCAACGATGAGCGGCTGGCACTCGTTTGGAGAACTGGCGTATAAAGACGGCGGCGGCCAGGTATATTATCAGCTTTCCGCAGACGACGGCCTTTCGTGGCTTTATTTTAACGGTTCATCGTGGGCTTCAGCCGTCGGAGCAGATTACAACACCGCAGATGCGGTAAACGCGCATATATCTGTTTTTCCAAGCATCACCAAAAAGGTTATGTTTAAGGCATTTTTGGCAAGCGACGGATCAGAATTAGTCGCGCTTGATACGGTGAGTGTTGGGTGGACGCAGGTTACGGGAATTCAGTATGCAATCAATGGGTATGCGATTTCTTCGGCGTTTTACCTGGGCGACAGCTCTCCGGTGCAAGCCATTGAATGGGAAGAAAATATCCCCGTATGTGTGTCTGACTGTCTTGTGCAGTTTCAAATTCAGACAGCGCAAGATAACGGCGGGGTGCCGGGCGCGTGGGCGCTCACATGGGCCGGCCCGCAGGGAGATGACGGAGACGAAAGTGATGCGTATTCTGTTTCGCGCGGGCAGATGGTGCATGTTGACAGCAACGGCTTTGAGTGGATGCGGTATAAAGCGCTTCTCGTAAGCGACGGGTTACGCACGCCCATTTTAGAAAAGGTGGGTATTAATTATAAGTAACTGTATGGTAATTCATGATAATCGTGCGTTTACGCTGGTTGAAATTTTAATTTACATTGGCATCATTGGCGCTGTGATTGTTTCGTTCATGAGTTTTATGCTGTTTATAAGCCACACGCGTACGACAGTGGAGGTGCGGCAGGAAGTGCAGTCAAACGCGCGGATCGCGCTTGATTCCATGCTTGAGAAGATACGTGCGGCAAACCAGATAAACGAGGGCGCATCTGTTTTTGGCGCGCATCCGGGAGTACTTGCCCTTGTGCAGGGCGCCACAAACAGGGTGTTTTCTTTGGATGGAAATGGGGCGCTTGTAATGGCAGAAAACGGCGCCCCGCCGATTTCTCTCACAAGCAAAAAAGTACAAGTGACTACATTGATTTTTACAGATTTGTCCCAGCCATGGTTACGAGGGAATATAAGAATTCAGCTTATTCTAGAAAATAATTTTGGGAAAGATATAGTATATGAATATGAACTCCAAAGCGCGGCAAGCCTCCGCCTATAAAAAAGACCAATCTGGTATTGCGGCGCTGATTATTATTTTGACGTTTGGCGCAGTTGCGCTGCTGATGGCGCAAAGCGCCGCGAATTTAGGTTTGCGCGAGCTTGATTTAGGGTTTATGTCTGCCCGGGCAGGCACGGCGTTTTCCGTTGCAAACGGCTGTGCCGAAGAAGCGCTTTTGCGCTTGAGGCTGGACCAAAACTATGAAGTCGGGCACACAGCGGGCTTATCAGTTCTCGGCGGTTCTTGTACAATAAGCATATCGGATACGGGAAGCGCTCCGGTATCGCGGGAAATTACGGTAGTTGGCACGAGCGGCGAGTATACGAAAAGCATTGAGATCAACGTAACGATTATGCAAAATGTTATTGATATTACGTCATGGGACGAAAAATAATAAAGTATGTTTTTTGATACAAAATCAGTCGGGTTAGATATTGCAGACCGGAGCATTGAGGCTGTTGAGCTGGTATACAAAAACGGGCGCATTCAGCTTGCAAGCGTCGGGCGGGTTCATCTTGCCCCGGGCATTGTGGTGCAGGGGAGGATCAACAATACGGAAAAGCTTGCACAAGCGGTGCGCGAGGTGTTTTTAACTGCGAAGCCGCATGCAATGATGGGAAATAAAGTGTACTTTGGGTTACCAGAAGCGCATACCTACATTACGCTCCTTGCCATTGCGCAGAAAGATATATCGGGTATTGCGATGGATCGGCTTGTGCACGAGGAAGCATTCAAAACCATCCCGCTCGCACACGAAGATACTATCCTTGCCCATGCAATACGTTTTCAGGATGCAAAAACGAGCGAGGTGGTTGCGGTTGGGGTTTTACGCGAGGTGATCTATGAGTGGGAGCATTTTTTTGCGTCTTTGAAGATCAAAGTTGCATCGTATGACTGTGAAATTTTCGCACTCGCGCGCGGGCTGTTTTATGGATACCCAAAAAAGCAAACGTGCATTGTGGATATGGGAACTCTCACGAGCATGATTGCCGTATTTGATGAACGGGGTTTAGTGTATGTGTACTCAACACGCATTGGCGGGGATTTGCTCACGAGAAATTTGGCTGCGGACATGGAAATGACGTATGAAGAAGCAGAATTGGCAAAAAGAAAGTATGGGTTTTTACACGAAGACGAGCAGGTGAAAAATAGCATGGCTCAAACGCTTGGCGCATTGGTGCAGGAGATTCAGCATTCTCTTGAGTACGTGGAGAGAAAATTTAATAAAAAAGTTGAGGATATTATTCTTGTTGGTGGAACGAGCAAGTTAAAAAATGGTGCAGAGTTTTTTGCAGAAAAGCTTGGCCGGCCTGTGCTGTTAGGGAAATCTAAAGTATTAGAAGCAGAGCACTTCCCAAGAAATCGCCAGCGTGTATATGTTGAAGCAACCGGGCTTGCGCTTCGGGGGTTTGGTAAAAAATTGTATACAGCAGATCCGGTGATTCTTGTTGAACATGATTCGGCAGACCAAAGAAGGCATCTTTTGGCAGAAAACAATATGAGTGAAAAATTTTCAAAGGACGAGAACGGGAAAGATCGGGCACGCACATCTGTTTTGTTTGCGGCTTCTCTCATGTTGTTTGCAATAACCCTTGCTCTGCTCGGAGGGTTTTTCTTCTGGTATCGTGTGCGTAAAGTGCCGCTTGCGAAAGAATCAGCACAGGAGATCCAAGATTCTTTCACGCAGAAACAATCGCTGTTTCTTACTGTTGCACTAGCAGTTGATGAATCTGAATATACTCCTGATAGAATTGCCGGGCGAATTATTGCAGATCACCTTGCATCGGGTGAAAGTTATTCAGCAGGCGTTTCTGCTTCACGCAAAATGGTACTTCTCCAGTTAAAAAAAGGAGAGTTGCTCTGGCAAGATCCGCTAACGCCGCCGCAGAAGAATTTTCCTATGGTATTGTCTTGGCTTGCGTATTCTTCCGCAGACGCGGAGAGGCTTTTCCGCAGTGAGCTTGAAAAAGTGAACAGCAGTGCTGGTACGTATGAACTTTTGGATATTATCCCTGGCGCTGTTGTGCCGTCAGAAAACGAAAAAATAATGCGCATGCAGGCTACAGTAATTTTCCGAACTTTATGATTCATGTAAGGCAAATTGGCTTTACCTTTATTGAAATTATTGGTGTATTTGCTATTCTCATGATACTGTCGGGTATTGCCGTTGTGGCTTTGCGGCCGCAGGATCATTTGAAAAAGGCCCGCGATATAGAGCGTTTTGCTGATACTGTTGCGATAGCAGAGGCAATAAAGCTTTATTTTGTTGATCATGGTGGTGTCCATATTCCCGCAGTCGCTGGAATGAACGCAGACATGATTGCAATGATTGGATCAGACACCGCCGCGTGTGATTCGCACAATGCGTGGTGCGATACTCCTGTTGCAGGGCAAAGCGCGTGCGTTGATGTGAGCGAGCTTGTGGCAAGCGGATACCTTGCCGAAATACCGGTGAGCCCGGCTGGGCAAACAGTCTGGACAAGCGGAAAAACTGGATACACGTTTGAAAAATCAGCGGGCGGCGTTATCACTATTCGGGCATGCGAGTCCGAAAGTTCAGACGAGATTTTTTTATCTAAGTAAATACGCATATACAGATGAGCGAACAAGAATGTATGATTCTTTTGGTTGATGACGAAGCTTTTTTCCGGGGCATGATGGCGGTAAAATTACGCCAGCTCGGATATGCCGTTTGCGAGGCTGAAAATGGGGAACAAGCGCTCGCACAGGCGCGTGCTTTAAAGCCGGCGCTCGTGATTATGGATGTTCTGATGCCCATTATGGACGGCGTTGCCGCATTTTATAAAATGAAGGAAGATCCGCTTTTACGCGATGTTCCAGTTGCGTTTCTTTCTGCTTATGAGGATATTCAGCACAATGCGGGTATTAACGAAAAAAT
>CAZHCQ010000140.1:0-6686 GCA_964531415.1 uncultured Gammaproteobacteria bacterium | reverse complement strand
AAAGGGCAATTGAATTTCTCCTTACGCTTGATGTTGATATTATGTGTTTGCAGGAATTGCGGGGAGAAACTGTAAATTATATAAAGGAGCAGAAAGGCGGGTATTTTTTCAATTACAGTATTGACTACTATCTTGATGCGATGCCTTATTTTAACGGAATTTTAAGCCGACTGCATCCTTTACAATCTTATAGCAAGGAGTATGAAACACAACTCAAGCCGCGTTTTTTAGTTGGTTCACCGCGCGTTATATTGAAAGAGGGCGTCTCGTTTCAATATAACGATTATGACGGCAGTAACGGAAAGAAGCTTCGTATTTTTAATGTCCATTTGGCGGCGCTAAGAGGACCAACAGCGCGCGCAAAACAATTAGAAGAATTGAGCCGATTGTTTATTGAGACAGATAATAGTATATGCGGAGATGTTAATACATTTTCCAAATTTCCCGTCAATCTGCTGATTGGTCCTTTTCTTTATTTTTCATGGAAAGATTATCAAATGAACGATTTGAATATGCTTAAATGTTTTGCAGATCATTACCAGTTGAAGCTCGCCGTTGAAAATGTGAATACCAGCAGTTGGCATGGCTACAACTCTCATCTTGACCATATATTAATTCCAAAAGCGTGGACAGTACAGAATTCAGTGGTTCATAAAAATCGCTACGGCTCTGATCATCGGTTAGTGGTGGTAGAAATGGATCAAGCGTGATCGGTTAAAATTTTTCAGCGTAAAGAACGCCCTATGCAAAAATTACCCTCACAATTTATTGTTTCTATAAAACCAGAACGGTATTATAAACAAGGAATTACCCATTGCGGAGCTTTTGCAGTGAAAGCTATTTTAAGCGCATATGGAAAAGACGATGGTCGGCAGCCGAGTGACTATCATCCAACATTCATTGGCAAAATAACAGGGGTAACTTTGAGTGCTGATTATTGGTCAGGCGTCTTGCGCTCTTTTGGATTAAGTGCTGAAACGCATACAGCAGATAGGCATAGTGCCGAAGAAAAAATTAAGCTTTTAAAACATCTTCTATCGCAAAACAATCCAGTTATGATCCGAATTGGCAATGGT
Organism: uncultured Gammaproteobacteria bacterium; assembly: GCA_964531415.1. GTDB lineage: Bacteria > Patescibacteriota > Patescibacteriia > UBA9629 > CAZHCQ01 > CAZHCQ01. Next base: position 5,610 of record CAZHCQ010000140.1, on the reverse strand, counting down.
TATGATTCTTCCGGCAAATATCACAAGTTTCCTGCAAAAATTATAGGCCATTGGATAACTTTATGGGGTTACGATGATTTACATAAATCTTTCTATATCTACGATCCGTATCTTGCGCTAAAGAAATACGCCGTGCTTCCAACTGGCAATACAACGCGGACTTACGCAGAAATACTTCGGGATTGGAGGCGACCATTTCTTTCTTTGGTGACAGGCAAAAGCGTCTATATTAAAGTATGCTCTTTACTATGAACAACCATAATCACAACTCACAAAAAAATTTGGAGACAATCTACACCTGCCCGATGCATCCGGAAATCATACAGGATAAACCAGGGCTTTGTCCGGAATGCGGTATGCAGTTGGTGCCTGCAAAAAATAAAAAGGGATCAACGGGACATGATGGACACGACTCCGAAAAATCGCTTCCCGATCACGGGGCAGGCAAACATGCCGGACACTCAACTGCTATGTTTCTCCGAAAGTTCTGGGTAAGTTTCGTTCTCACCATTCCGGTCGTGTTTTATGCCGATGTTTTTAAAACCATTTTCTCCGCCATAAGCGGAGCCGCCTTCGGCGGAAAATGGTCGCCTCCGACTTTTCCCGGATCGGACTATCTCCCTTTAATTTTTGGATCAATTGTCTTTTTCTATGGCGGATGGGTGTTTCTTGCCGGAGCATGGCGCGAGATCAAAGGGCGACTCCCGGGCATGATGACTCTTATCGCCATTGCTATTTCTGCCGCATACCTTTGGAGCGTCTATGCTGTGTTCGCCGGCGCGGAAGCTTTGTTTTGGGAGCTCACTACTCTGATCACCATTATGCTTCTTGGCCACTGGCTTGAGATGCGCGCGGTTTCCAGCGCGCAGGGCGCACTCAAAGAATTATCAAAACTGCTACCCGACACTGCGGAAGTGATGAAGGGTGGAGTAACGACAATCATTCCTCTTTCCGAACTTCGTGAAAATGACACTGTTTTGGTCAAGCCGGGCACAAAAATTCCCGCAGACGGCGCCGTCGTTGATGGAGATTCTCAAGTAAACGAGTCAATGGTTACCGGAGAATCAAAGCCGGTTTCTAAAAAAGAGGGCGATGCGGTCATTGCCGGAACGATCAACGGAGACGGCGCGCTTAAGATTAAGGTTGCACATATCGGCGAAAAGACATTTCTTGCCGGCGTGATGCGTTTGGTTGCGGAAGCGCAGGCATCAAAATCGCGCCTTCAAATTCTCTCTGATAGAGCGGCTTTTTACCTCACCATAGTCGCAGTCGGCGGCGGCATCATTACGCTTGCCGCATGGCTTATGGCCGGAGCCGAAGTCGGTTTTGCGGTTGCCCGGCTTGTGGCGGTTTTGGTCATCGCGTGTCCTCATGCGCTTGGACTTGCCGTGCCACTTGTTGCCTCAATCTCCACGACCAAAGCGGCGCAGAATGGCTTTCTGGTAAAACAGCGTCTTGCTCTTGAAGCCGCCCGTACTGTCGACACTGTATTGTTTGATAAAACAGGAACTCTTACAAAGGGAGAGTTCGGGGTTGTGGAAGTATGGAGCGTCGGCGGCCATGCCAAAGACGAAGTTGTTGTATTAGCCGCCTCTCTTGACGCTCTGTCAGAGCATCCAATTGCTCGCGCCGTTGTTGCAAAAGCAAAAGAGCAAGGATTGCCGCTCAAAGCCCCAAAGCAGTTTGAAGCAATAAGAGGCAAGGGCGTAAAAGCAATGATCGGAGTAGAGGAGGTTATGGTCGGCGGACCGGCGCTTCTTGAAAGTCTCAATATCGCTATTCCAAGCGAGCTTTTCTCCCTAATAACTGACGCTGGTAAAAAAGGGCAGACAGTTATCTTTACCGTAAAAGACAAGACACTGCTTGGAGCGATCGCTCTTGCCGATATTATTCGGGAAGAATCGCGCGAGGCAATCAGGTCTCTCAAGCAAATGGGCGTAAAGTCGTCGATGATCACCGGGGATTCCATTGATGTGGCGCAATGGGTTGCCTCCGAGCTCGGCATAGACGAGTACTTTGCGCGAGTGCTTCCTGGAGAAAAGTCCAAAAAGGTCAAAGAACTTCAAAAACGAGGGTATAAAGTTGCAATGGTAGGCGACGGTATCAATGACGCACCCGCACTTACGCAGGCCGATCTCGGCATTGCCATCGGCGCCGGCACGAATGTCGCCATAGAGTCGGCTGGTATCATCCTTGTGAGAAACGATCCTCGTGATATCGTGAAGATTATCCGGCTGTCGCAGATGACTTACACGAAGATGATCCAGAATCTGTTCTGGGCAACCGGCTACAATGTGGTAGCATTGCCGCTTGCCGCCGGCGCGCTTGCGTTCAAGGGAATCATACTTCAACCGGCGCTCGCCGCCGTGTTTATGTCGGCAAGTACGGTGATCGTTGCGATTAACGCCGTGCTCTTGCGCCGCCAAAAAATCTAACGCTTATGGAAAAGAAAATTTCCTACAAACTCAAAAGAAGCAAACGAGCAAAACGAATACGTCTTGCGGTGTATTGTGACGGCAGTGTCATAGTGACCAGTCCTTTAGGAACCGAGCTATCAATCGTTGAAAAGTTTCTTGCTGATAAAAAGCAGTGGGTATTGGACAAAATAAGGTTTTTTAAGAGTGTGGACAGCAAAGCTATCCGTACTTTCTCGTATAAAGATTATTTGGAAAACAAAGATAAGGCGCTGGCTCTCGTACACGAACGGGTTAGATTTTATAACAAAGTATATGAATTTTCTTTCAATAAAATCTTTATTAAAAATCAAAAGACTCGTTGGGGCAGTTGTTCGTGCAAGCAAAATCTCAATTTAAATTACAAGATTGTGTTTCTGCCGCAAAAATATCAGGACTATATTATCGTACACGAGATGTGCCATCTCAAAGAATTCAATCATTCCAGAAAATTCTGGGCGCTTGTGGAGAAGGCTTTTCCTAATTATTTAGATATTAAGAAAGAGCTCCGCAATCATGAGTTATTTTATAAATAATTTTATAGACGAAAATCGCGGCGAAAAGTAAAAATTTTTTAGATGATTGTATCGTCTTGTAGCGAAAATTTTTGATTTGCGCTATGATAATTAATGCTATGAAAGTGAATCCAAAAAATCTAAAAATTTTTTATGACTGGGTACCGGGGGGAGAGGCGCAGTGGCGCGGCGATACCATCGCCCTCCTTGGCTATAAACCTGAAGATTTAAGCGGGCAATGGTTTGAAATTATACATAGAGAAGATTACCCTGTTTTTGAAAAGGCGCTTCGGGAAAGCATGATGAGCAAAAAGCCGTTTTTCCATGAGTACCGCGTGCGCGTACACGGCGGCGTTTACAAAAAAGTACAGGACTACGGCGAATATGTTTTAGACAAAGAGGGCGGAATTGAACTGATGAGCGGATGGATTTCCCTTCTCTAAAAATAAAAATGCAAACACCCGTTATGCTCCCCACAACTGATAAATATAGTATCTACGGCACGCTTGATACGGCACAAAAAAAATCAAGCGTGCTGATTGTTTTTGTGCATGGGCTTACAGGAAGCCAAAACGAACACATCTTTTTCAATGGAGCACAATTTTTCACTGCCCGGGGCATTGATACATTTCGTTTTGATTTTTATACGAGCGCACGGGGCGGAAGAAAACTTCAGCACTGCGGTATTTCAACGCACGCGAAAGACTTAACATCAGTAGTTGATCGTTTCCAAAATACCTATAAAAAAATTTTTGTTGTTGGTCACAGTTTGGGAGGGCTTGTAATTATGAGTGCAAAACTAAAGCATATAAACGGCGCGCTTTTATGGGATTCCACAACGAGCAACGCGGAGCGCCGCCGTGAGGATTTTGTGTTTCATAAAGATCTCAACGTGTATATTATCAAATGGGGCGTCTCAAGCCTCATGAGCAAAAAAATGGTGTCTGAATGGAAGCGCTTTCCTGCGCCGAAAGACGCGATCAAAAAAATTACCGTTCCTGTGAAAATAATATGCGCCGGAAATTGGAAATATGTCAAAGCGGCACAAGAGTACTTCGCCTATGCCAACGATCCGAAAGAGTTTGCCGTTATTCAAGGCGCAACGCATAACTTTGACGAACGCGGAACCGAAGAAGCGCTTTTTAAAGAAAGCTACAAGTTTATTAAAAATTTTATTTAAATTTTTATACTTTCTCAAGAGTCTTTCTGCTTCTTGAAATCGGCCATCATTTCGTATGCCCACAAAACTCGCCCTCGCTTCGTTATATACCTTAGTCATGTTATTCGGCTTTCTGTTTGCGGTGCTTTTTGCAGTGATGTATTTTCTTGATGTTTTAAATGCGCCGTGGCTTTTTGGCTTAACTATCGGCATTAATGTGCTTATTTGGCTCATTGGGCCGTATATTACGGATTTTACCCAAAGGCTGTTTTATAAAATGAAATTTCTCTCGCGGGAAGAATTTCAGAAAGAATATCCTGTGTTGGAGGCGTTTATTGCAAAAGTTGCGCTTGAAAACAAAATACGCTTTCCCAAAATGGGAATCATTGACGATCAAAACCCTACTGCCTTTACCTATGGCTCCGGTGCATTTAATGCGCGGATTATTTTTGCAAAAGGCCTGTTCACCTATTTTACTGGATTGGCTATTATATCGTCCTCTATTTAAGCCGAATACGCGAAACATTTGCGGATGAATTTTCCGCACGCACGACTGGCAATCCCCACGCGCTTTCAAACGCGCTCATTAAAGTTGCATACGGCATTATTGCGCGTGGAGATACGGAAAGATCTGACCGTCTTTTAAAAAGCACCCAAACACTTTGCAAGACAACATTGTTGATCGGAAAAAACTATGGAGTAAATTTTTTGCAGGGGTATTCATGAATTATTTACCAAGTTGTGTTGTGGCGGTTGGAGTACTTACTCTTATGGTTGTTTATTTTGATATGAAATCAGAAACAACCGGTGCATTCAGTGGCATTGCAGTCTTGATAGGAATGCTCTTTTTCCCGATCCTCGGCATCAGCGTTATTATAAAAACGCTGTATCGCTACCCTTCCACGGCGTGCGCAAATGAAACGAACGTGCTTGCGCTGATGAGCGATCTTTATGCCTCGCCGGTACGCGGAACACCCATGATACTGCACGGATCCGTAATCGGCCGCGGCATGCCGGGATATGTTTTTTCAGAAGACGTGATGTTGCAGGATGAAACCGGCCTGATGTATCTTGATTATCAATCAGGCATTCCCATTATCGGCAATTTTCTCTTTGCGTGGAAGAAAGTAAAAAAACTTATCGGCGAACAGGTCAGCACGCGCGGATGGTTTTTCAGATCCGCAGTGCAGTCAGTTATGCTACACTCGCTTGAGCATAACGGAGCGCTTATCAAAAGCTATGCGAAATTTTGGAACATAGTTTTTGGAGCGCTTATCATTTCCATTGACATCATGCTTATCATGTTCACCGCGTTGATCGTAAAAATATTTTCGTCTTAATTTTTTTGATGCGCGCAAAATAGTTATCCACAATTTTTTTCAAAAATTATTGTTGCAATGAAAAATAAAAGATATACTTAGAGTAGAAAAAATAGTTTGTGATGAAAAAAGTTTTACATCACAACTATAGTTTATAAAAATTT
>CAZHCQ010000139.1:0-4810 GCA_964531415.1 uncultured Gammaproteobacteria bacterium | reverse complement strand
CGCGTTGTAGATGTTCTCAAAAAAATTGCATAATATGCTGATCTTGCGTTTATTCCGCTTTTACGATAGTATCAGCTGAACTTATGATACACGCATGCGAAAAACTAAATCCCAGCGAACAACGAGATTTTCCTTTTCCGCCTGAAGAGCGTATCCATGCTCTCCGTAAGGGTGAACGCCACGGATACCTTGCGGTTGATAAGTTAGGTGAAGAAAGCAAAGAAAAAGATTCTTTCACTGAACTTGACGCCGCAAAACGATTGCAGGTTTTCGCAAGCAGGGCAAATGAATATTTGCGAGCGACTGGTAGGGAGTACACTAATCTCAACGAGGTGGAAACTGGAAGTGACGGGGTAGGAGGCAAGGCACAATGGTATTTTAAATTTGCCGAACGCTTCAAATCGTTAGAAATTTTCCGTAATTTAATTTTTGACCTTTTTGCGATGGTTTGTGATGATCTCATGCGCTATGGAATCATTCCCCACAAAGTTGGACTTATTATTGATACTAATGAGCTGACCAAAAAGTTTGTGGAGGAAATTGGAAAGGGGTATCTCGTGTGTACTGATCAGTGCGGAGTGGAGATAAATGATAAAGGCTCTGAATTTGCGCATGTGCTTGTAGCAGTGCGGGATCTTGTGATAAATGGATATGTGATGGCACGGCCAAGCAGAGAAGAGAAAAAAATTAAGAAGGATATGTTAAAACCGGGCCAGTATATTATTGCATTACACCAAGAGGGTATGATGAGGTCAAACGGCGCAACATTGATACGGGATATGGCGGAAAAAGCCTATGGCTCAGATTATCTGAACGAAATGTCTGATGACATGTTGAAAGATATCATTCATCGGTCCCAACCCTATACGCCCCTGCTTCACTACTTGATGGGCGATGAAGAGAATGAGCCCGCTCTTCCAAGCGCTGATCAAAAAATTGGGCACGGCATTACCGGCTTTATTCATGTAACCGGCGGCGGTATATGGCTCAAAGGGAGCCGTTTTCTTAAAGACACCGGGTTAAGCATGATCATAGCCAGCCAATTTCCGCCGTCAGAATTTTCAAATGAACTCCAAGACAAGAGCGGCGTTTCTGGAGATACTATTTACGGCACGCTTTCTGCGGGAAACGGCGGGTATCTTGTGGTAGAAAGCTATGAACAAGCAGTGAAAGCGCTGAAAGAAATAGAAAAATATAATGAGATTGAAACAAGCTTGGCGCACGCTTTTGGCGAGTATTATAGTGATAAGGGCGGTTTAACGCGTCCCGCTATGCCGGTGCGCGCTCAAATTGCAGGACAAATTATAGAAACGCCAGAGGGAGAAAGTCCTTTTATTCTTTTGCACAACAAAACAGCCGATGCTGGAGAGAAAAGGGACTATTATAAATATTATATAGACACCCCTGTTTCTTAAAACTATTGCTCTTTAGTTAATACTCGTTTAATATAAAGAGCCGTACACTCATGCAAAGTATTATTTACTAAAATATATTGATTTTTTTTGTAAACGCATTGCTTTTCAAAAAAAATTCATAAAAACCGACAATTTCTATGTTGAAAAAAATGTGTAAAAAATGCTGCCATCCCAAGTGCACTGATACCGCACAGCTTATTTTGCGGCTTGGCGTTGGCATTATTTTTGTGTTCCATGGTTTTGTGAAGCTCTTTGGCGCCGGAAGCATTGAGCAGTTTAGCGGCATGCTTGCCGGCCTTCATTTTCCTATTCCTACATTTTTTGCGTACCTCGTTGGTGCGGTTGAGTTTTTCGGCGGCATTGCCATGCTCCTTGGCATTTTTACTGATATCGCGGCGATATTGCTTGCGATTATCATGGCGGTAGCGTTCGTTGTGGTAAAATCGCAAAAAGGATGGCTTCCAGCCGGAGATGTTGATATTGCCCTTCTTGTTGCATCGCTTGCAATATTCTTTGGCGGCCCCGGCAAATTTTCTGTGATCAAGAAAGCAACAAACGGCGTGTCATGCGCCTGTTCCAAAGATGAAAAACCAGTTGATAAGAAAATTGAAGATTATACAGAGAAAACAGAGGAATCCGCATCATCCGAAGAACAAGAAAAAGCAGAATAATGTTTGGAGTGGATAGAGGGCTTTTTGAACGATTAACAAACATTTATGTGGCATCACTAAGCTATATGTTAAAAGCTATATGTTAAGTGAGAAAAGTTCTCCATCCACTCATTTCGGAACTCAAAATTTAGAAAGTAAACTGTTTTGTGGCGTTGAAAAAATAAGGTGCAAGACTGTATAAATAGGGATACAGTGCCGCCGCAATCAGATAACAAGATGTCTTCCCTAAAAAAACGCACCAGAAAAATTTTTTAAGCGGGACGCCAAATGCGCCACCGGTTACGGTAAACGTATCAAAAAGTGGGTTGGGAATAAAACTTGCCAAGAATAGCACCACAAGTTTTGGTTTTGGCTCTATCCAGTCGTACAGTTTTTTATACAGCTTGTTTTTTTGTAAAAGCTCTTTTGACTCAAGCCCTAAAAAATACGGCCCAATACTTCCCATGGCGGCGGCTGTTCCGCCGACAAGCGCAACCGCAAAGGGATTAAGTACGAAAAAATAGCTCAAAATTAAAATGCTAATTGGAAAGGGAAGAAACGCAACAACGCTTACTAAAAATACAGAAATGAATAACCCCGCGTACCCAGCGGACTGAAATGCTTTTATATCATATACCGACAGAAGCACGAGAATAAGCGCATTACAAAAAAGAAAGGCAGCTATTGCCGTTAATTTTAATCGTTTTGACCGATGGAATGTATTGAAAAGCGAGAAAAAAATTTTCATTTTCCCGCCCGCAATTTTATACGGCTCTCTCAATGAGTGCATACAGTGTTTCTTCTAAATCCTCTTTTTCAAGGGTTAAACTTCGTTGTTTTTTAAGTACGAACTGGCCAGCTTTTTCTGTTGAGTGCTGAACAGTTTGGAATATATTCAGCCCGTTCCTGCCGGCCGCATCTCGTATTGCTTGCTGAAGCCCTATGGGATTAGTTTCTTGCAAATACGCCATGTTTAGTTGATTCACTTCTTTCACCGCTTTACCGAGATCTTCACTTTCAATCTTTGTTGCGGTTGAAATCAGGCGAACATCTGCAGGGCCAGTGCGAACAATAATCATGCCATAAAACTGCTGTTTCAGCGCTTTTACTAAATTTTTTACGCAGTTATCAGTAACTTTATAGCCAATAAAGTTATTAATAGGCCCGGCGCTCATGTGCATATCAGCCACTTCAAATACGCGTTCTTCCTCGTTCCATTGCTCTTGCTTATATTCTGCCGTAGCATTTAAACTTTGAGCGCAATAGCGCGGCGTGTATGCTTCAGTGTCCGCGTCTTCTTGCCCTGCTTCTATAAGAGAGTTGAGCGATTTCTCTATTTTTTCTTTTTTTACTTGAATCATTTGATCAATCTTTGCCTGCGTATTATGATTTTGCGCTTCTTCCTGCATTGCGAGGAGCAGGCTTATCTCATAACGGCTCACTGCAATATCCTCAAGTGTTTGTTCAAAAGTTTGCATCCTTTTAGCTTGCTGAAATATTGAAGTTTTCGTCTCTTCTGCATCGCCCCACGCCAAAATAGGAAATTCTTCTTGAGCGTTTTTAGCTGTGCCAAGTCCGTGTCCAATTCTTTGATATATTGCGTCAGTGTGCTTAATTTCAGGCTTATCATTCATATTATACGCCGCTCCATGAATGCCAAGAAGCGTTGGCGGTTCTACAAACGAATGAGGCAGAAGTATTTCATGCAGTTTAGTATAGGCTGAATTGTTTTTGAGTTCTTCTGGAATTTCTTTGCGCGGGAAACCGCGAAGAATAGAAACCCAGTGCTCTAAAGCTTGAATTTTTTCAAAAGGATCCATCGCAAATTCTTTTTTGGAAAGTTTTTGCAAAAAATCACACACCTCATCTGCTTTGCCCATGAACTCTTGGTTAATATATTTTTTTATCTCTGCATCATGCTTGTACGCGTTAAGAAATAACGCAAGATCGTCTTTGTTGGTTTGCTGATAATAATTGGTTTCAAGAAACTGTATGTAGCGTGCGAGAGTATCCTGATCGTGTGCGTTTCCATCTTCTTCGTGCTCTTTATCAAACTCCTTATTCAGGGTGCGCCGTATTTCGCGGTAATGGGCTAAACGCAGGGAATTGGCGCATGCGTTTATATAATCCTCATACGTTCCTTTTATACTGTACTCTGTTTGTAATTCACTGAATTGATCTTCAGATAAATCAAAAACTTCATGCCGCACCCCTGCTAAGCCGGCAAGCTTATTTTGTACGCCCGCTCTGTCCAATACGTGGCCACTCAATACAGTACCGCAAATTAAAAATTCGTCTCCTCCGTGTTTAATAATTGTGCATCCGGGAAATTCATCTTCCATTTTTTTCTTTAGGAAGTGCAGGTATATATCAACAAGGTTGATGTACCTGCCCGGGCCTCTCTCAAGCAAGCTTTGAGGCGCATACTCGTTGGTTGGCCCCATTGCTTCTATATCCAGCACAATGAATACATTTGCCTTTTGAAGTGCTTTAATAAACTCTTTGGTTTGCGCCCAATTTTTGCTGTTTACCCCGCCAAGTAAATCTTTTTCTTCGCCATGTATCGTAACCAATGTGCTCACCTTGAATTTCTCCTCCTGAAGCTGGAGCAGGTCGTGATTATCATAAGATTGAAGTTTTGCCTCAAGGCTTAATTTTTTAAATGGAGACAATCGGTCAGTATGTATCTCTATCAAAGACAACAAGTCGCTAGTTGATTTTCCTAGTAATAACGCTTCTTCCATA
>CAZHCQ010000138.1:0-13249 GCA_964531415.1 uncultured Gammaproteobacteria bacterium | reverse complement strand
ATCTCCAGATTGGCCCTGCAAACACGAATGAAACTCCCGGATTTTTATCTGCAAGAAAATTTATTAAATCAATATCAACCCTGCTCTCAATAGTCCCAACATAACCTATCACAGGCCGCTTAATTCCCTTTAAACAGGCCGCCGGTTCAGAAAGAGGAGCATTTTTGAAAAAAGAGCAATCAAGGCCGTTTGGGACAGTGTAGACGTTTTTCGCATGAGGAAACAGCCCTGTTTTTAAATTTTCTGACACCGTAAAAATTACATCGCACTGATTTTCAATATATGCATAATTTTTCTCTACAATATGGCTTTTTTTAAGATACGCAGGATGCGCCGTCCAATTATCCACTGCGTCAAAAATCTTAATCACTTTCTGATTTTCTATGCTCTCAAACAAAAAACTAAAATATGAAACGCAGAGCGGATAATATGACCATACCAAAAGAGGCAAATCACCTAAAAATTCGCGCGCCGATGAAAGCACTTCTCTCTCAAATATTTTTTGGTCTATCACATTTTTTATTGTTGATAAAACCCGCATATTTTCAAACGGCTGGTACAGACGAGAAAAAATGCCGCGCCGCACCTTCAACCCATCAGAAAAGAACAAATTTTCATGCATCACCCGAAACGACCTTTTTAAGGTTGCGGGAAGGTAATTCACGAGTAAAATACGATGTACCGCTCTGTGGCGCAATAAATTGTGAACAATAAAATAGTTGCGGTTTCTCACACCGCCTGCCCACTCTTTATAACTTGACATAGAAAAAAGCACTATGTTGAACTTTTTCATATTACAAATGCTAAAAGCCGTTGAGCTTGCCTTTGAGGAGAAAATTGCTGTAATACTCTCTCCTTGCCCATGCGCCCCAACTTTTCGGCAAAGTGCGGATCTTCGAGCAGGCGCACAAGCGCGAATGCGGCGTGGTCCACATTGTGGGGCGGCACCAAAATACCGGTTTCGTTATTTAGAATTGCCTCTGAAATACCTCCAGAGTATGTTCCAATCACCGCCTTGCCAAACACCTGTGCTTCAAGGTATGCCATTCCAAAACTTTCAACATCCCCAATGGTTGGCTCAAAAGGGAGCACTATAAAAACAGAGCATGCGCTATAGAGAACAGCAAGCGCCGTTTTGCTTTTTACCGCTCCTTGAAAGAGAACTCTATCCGCTATACCAAGATCTTCGGCAATCTTCTCAAGCCGTATTTTATCATTGCCCTCCCCTACAATGATATACCTCAACTGCTTATACTCATCTGCAATTTTTGCAAAAGCGCGCAAGGAAAATTCAACTCCTTTGCGCTCAACAAGCCTGCACACCGTTAAAATAAAAGGGAAGTGGGGACTTGACGCCTCTTGTGGCACCCTCAATTCGTTGCTCTGTATAGAAGGGTAAAGCACAAAAATCTTTTTTTCATCCACCCCATAAAATTCAACAAGACTACGAGTAAAGTTTGAATTTGCAATAATGCGCGTTGCCGAATTAAGAACTCTTTTGGCAAGTACGCGTTTTCTCAAGCGTACGCGGGGCTGGGCAACATCCATACCATGGCAAAAAATCGTATACTCCATTCCGAAAATAAGTTTGCACAGTATGCCAATATACCCAAGCGGCAAAACATGCCCAATCCACAGAGTTTCAATTTTCTCCTTCTGAATCACTCTATACGCTTCACAAAAAACTTTTATCCAAGAGCAAAAAGGAATTTTTGAAACAAGGCGAGTGCGTCGGACCAAAATGCCCTGCTCAACCATCTCGGAGGTAGCATCAGCAGCATGCGCTAAAATTATAACGCTCCCAATGGGTAACGCTCCTGCAAGATTTGCGTAATACTGCCCTACACCGCCAATATGCGGCGGGTATTCAAGGGTGATCAGCAATGTTTTCTTCATAGATCATCGGCGTTATTTAGAGCTGTGCAAGGGCGCGAACATCTTTCATGCTCACAATGCGGAGTAAAAACGCACTGCCAACATAGAGCGCTATAAGCAGTGGAACGAGAATCCAAATACTCGCATAGGGTTGCAAAAGCACCCCTACTCCTCCCATGAAAAGAGCAATTCCGAGTACGTGCAGAAGAGAGATCGCCATAGAGTGCCACCGCAGTTTTATGCACCTTGCAGTAAAAAACAGATCTAAACAAAATAAAATAATCGTTGTGCAAAGCCATCCGACCGCAACACCTCCAATACCAAAAAAAGGGATAACCGTTATATCAATCAGGATGTTCAAAAGCAGAATAATGCCGCGATTACTCGTTGCATAGCGTTCATTTCCAGACGCATTTAAATACGCTCCAAAGGGAAACGAACAAAAGGTAAACGGAATTGAAAAGGCTAAAATCTGCAGAAGTAGCACAGATGGCTGGAATTTATTTCCCCAGAGCGTTTCAATAAACACCTGCGCGAATGCAAAAATGCCGATGCTCAAGGGCAATGAAATAAAGAGGAGATAAAAAAATGATTTATGAAGCAATTGGCTTAATCTTTGCGGACTATGCGTATAGTAGCTGCTCATGGTTGGAAATAACACAGAACCAAGGGCAGTTGGAACTAAATTTTGCAAAGAACTTATAATTTTCCCGGGGACTGCAAAATACCCAAGCGCGGTTTCACTTGCAAGATAGCGAATCATAATCAAATCGGTAGACTCATACCCTTTATTGAAAATCCCCGCAAACGTAAAAGCAGGCGCCATGGAGAGAATTTTTTTTAAAACAGAAAAATTCAGCGCAGGCTTTGATGAAATTTTAAATTTTACTGCAAGCACCACAATAATATACACAACATCCATGATGCTTGCGGTAAGAAGCGCAAACAGCAAATAAATAACATTCTTTGAAAAATGCAAAGCAACAACTCCAATGGCAATTGTAATCAGCTGATAGAAACACACGCTGACGCTTTCAAAGAAAAAATTCCGCTTTCCCCGAACAAAGCTGTAAAGCGTCTGCTTTAAACTGTCTAAAATCATGATGCAAACCGCGACGACAAGAAGCGAAAACGGAGCTTTTGGCGACAGGTGATGTATAAACAAAATAACGCCAATCGCGAGAAAGGCGGAACAGCACTTAAATCCGAGTATATTTTTTAAATAAAGCTCGCCGACTGTTTCATCTTTTGCAGATTCTCTCGTGAGTACTTGCAAAAGGCCGACATCAATGAAAATTGCAAAAAGCGAAGTAAATGAGAGTACAAAAACATATGTGCCTAAATCCGCAACCGAGATGCGAGTTGAATAATACCAAAAATATGCCGTAACAAAAATCTTCTGAAGGCCAATTGCACTAATATACAGAAGGACATTTTTGCCAAATTCCAGGGGTTGATATTTTTCCATGAGCGTAGTGTAGCAAGCTTTACTGCGCTCATCAAATGAGTGTTTTTTACCGCTTTGCCCACTGTGGCGCTTTGCGAGCGCCTTTCAACCCCGGCTTTTTGCGCTCTTTCACGCGCGGATCACGCGTTAAAAACCCTGCTTGTTTGAGGGTAGATCGCATCTCCGGATCTGCGATAATCAGCGCTCGTGCAATGCCAAGCCGAATGCTCTCAACCTGCCCACGCATGCCGCCACCGCTTGTCACAATAGACACATCAAAGCCCACGCGCTGTTTTGCAATATCAAGAGACTGTGTAATAATTTTTTGAAATTCAAAATGGGGAAAATACCGTCGGTATTCAACATTATTCACATAAATATGCCCCTTTCCTGCTGGATATATACGAATCTTTGCAATTGAAGACTTTCTCCTTCCAAGACCAAAAAAATATTTCCTCCCTTTAAATATATCTCCTTTCTTACCCTTGACGAGAGATACATCTTCAAGGTCAAGGCTGTTGCCCTCTGGGTCTAATGAAACCGCCGCGTCATCTGTGTGCGCCAGACTGTCGTCTGCTTGAGAATTATCTACAAAATCAATTTTAAGATTATCTTCTTCTGTATGCATATTAAGGTAAAATCGTTAAGCGTTTCAAAAAATTATTGCGGAGCCTATTTTTGGGAAGCATTTTTGCAACCGCATAGTGCAACACAGCTGATGGGTCATTTTCAAACCATGTTTTCATTGTTTTAGTTTTAAGCCCACCAGGGTGCATGGTGTGATGATAGTATATTTTTTCATCAAACTTGCGGCCAGTAAACTTCACTTTAGCCGCATTAATGACTTTAACCTCTCCACCGCGATCCACATGAGGACGGTAGCCAACAATGTCCTTGCCCATAAGCACTATCGCAATTTGAGATGCAAGCCGCCCAAAAACTACTCCTTCCGCGTCTATTGTATGTTTTTTTAATGATGTTTTTTGCATGCGTGTAGGTATTAAACAAATTCAATCTTTGCGCGCTCCGCGCCGTCGCCCTTGCGCCGAACCATATAGATGATACGTGTGTATCCCCCATTCCGCTCTTTATAGCGCGGACCAAGTTCTTCAATAAGTTTTTTTACAACGGAATGATCCGCTAAGGCAGTCAAGGCTGACCGCCGCGCACATAACGTATGTGCCGACTTTGCAAGCGTAATAAGCTTTTCAACAAAAGGCCGTATTTCTTTTGCACGAGCTCGCGTGGTAACCATTTTCTCTACCTTAATTAAATTAAGTGTAAGCCCTCTTATAAACGCCTTCCTCGGGCCAGCCTTGCGAGATAATGTTCTATTTTTCAATCTGTGTCTCATAAAAATTTAAAGTTTTAATTTCCACCGCCTTTTTTGCCAGTGCGTTCAATTTCAACATCTTCTTCATTTTTATCTCCAACATCTTCAGCATTCCCAATTGCTTTTTTATGCCCTGCTGCATCACAGGACGCTAAAAAATCAAAATGAGCAACAAGAATTACGCTTGCCTGCGCTACGGCTTGCTCTACCGTCACCGAGCCGTCTGTTTCTATATCCAAAATCAACTTGTCAAAATCTGTGCGCTGACCCACACGAGAGCTTTCAACTTTATATTCTACTTTGATAACCGGTGTAAAAATTGCATCTACGGCTATCATACCAACTTCTATTTCGTGCGGACGGGCTTCTACCGGAAAGTAACCTCTTCCTTTTTCAACAACAATTTCCATTTCAAGCTCTGCCTTGCTATCAGTAAGCGTTGCAATTACTACATCAGGATTGACAATATCAACCTGGGCATTTTTTGCAATATCCGCCCCAGTAACCTCCTTTGCGCCCTTTGCTTTTAAAATAAGCCTTTGTGGTTCATCGGTATGCATGCGCACCCGCAATTTTTTAAGCCCTAAAATCATTTGCAAAACCTCCTCCTTCACGTTTGCAATTGTTGCAAATTCATGATCAACGCCCTTCATTTTCACACGCGTTACTGCTGCGCCAATTAAAGATGACAAAAGCACCCGGCGCAATGAATTTCCAACCGTATGCCCATATCCTGGATAAAACGGTTCAATTGTTACCGTCGCACGATGTGCATTCTCTTTATCTTGTACAAAATGCACTTTGTTTGGGAGAGAAATTTCCTCCATAGATAGTTTCAGTTATTTAGAATAATATTCAACTATAAATTTAGAGTCTATCATGCGCTTTACATCTTCAATATCCGGCGGAGCAACAAGTTTCGCACGCCACTCTTTTCCGTTCCATACCAGCCAGTCTGGATGCTTCACTTTTTGAAGCAAACCCGTTGATTCTTTAAAATACGGTTTTGATTTTGATGATTCTTTTACTCCTATTTCATCACTCGGCTTGATTCTATATGACGGGGCATTTACTTTTTTCCCATTCACCAAAAAATGGGCGTGTGTTACAAGTTGCCTTGCTTGAGCGCGCGTTGAAGCAAAACCAATCCGAAAGACAATATTATCAAATCTAGATTCTAAAAGCCGCAGAAGCTGCTCTCCTACGTCTGTTGTACTTTTTGCCGCTTCCTGAAACAAATTTTTAAACTGCCGCTCGCGGAGACCATACATGCTCTTTGCCTTCTGCTTCATCCGAAGCTGGGCGCCGTATCCTGAAATACGCCTGCGCCTCTTTGGCCCATGTACCCCTGGCGGATAATTTCGCTTCACAATAGCACATTTTGCGGAATCACAAATTTTTTCTCCCTCTCTTCTGCATACTTTGCATGTTGTTTGAGTTCTTCCCATATGCGTTATATTTTATACTCTACGCAGCTTAGATGGCCTGCACCCATTATGAGGAATAGGCGTTACGTCTTTAATTGATGAAATTTTCATCCCTTGCGCATTTAATGCCCGGAGCGCCGCCTCTCTTCCTTGGCCAACCCCGCATAAAAATACATCTACTTCCTTAAGATTATATTCAGCGACTTTTTGCATCACATTCTTCACCACCACACCTGCCGCATATGGAGTTGCCTTCTTTGGCCCCTTAAAGCCCATTTGCCCAGCCGAAGACCACCCCACCACCCCTCCATGTGCATCGGTAATCGTGACCAGTGTATTGTTATAGCTTGCCTTAATATAAGCACGGCCGTGCCTAATATCTCGTTTTACCTTTTTCTTTTTTCCTTTCTTTGAAACTTTTTTCCCTTCTTTTCCTTCTTTTTCTGGAGCAGGGGCATCATCCGAAAAAAGTGCTTCATCTCCCCGTTCTTGAAAAGAATCTTCTCGTAACGCAACATCTAAATCAAAAGGACTCGACTCATCGGTAAGAGGAATTTCAGGCACTGAATCAAGACTCGCGTCGCCCACACTCTTTGCCTGTGTTTTTTTCACCTGACGCCTTTTTGCCGGGGTGCTCTTTTTACCTACAGATTCTTTTCCAGTCTCGGATTCTTTAATTTTCACATCTTCTTCAATTGCCATACAGACAAAAAATAAATAAAAAAAACAAATCTTATAAATACTACGTCTTTTGAGCGCTTGCCTTCTTACCACTTGTGGCAGTTTTTCGCACATTTCCTCTCACCGTACGCGAGTTCGTTTTTGTCCGTTGCCCGCGCACCGGAAGATTATGCGCATGGCGAGTACCCCTATATGCCGCTATTTCTTTAAGACGTTTAATATTGGAAATAATTTCACGCTTTAAGTTCCCCTCAACCTTGTAATTTTTTTCAATGATTTCACGCAATTTATTCTCATTCAGCTCTGACAATTCGCTCACGCGGAGAGAAGGGTCAACCTGAGCCTGTTGTAAAATTTTTCTCGCAGATGTGATGCCAATACCAAAAATGTAGGTAAGAGCTATTTCAATTCTTTTCTTTGATGGAAGATTTACACCAGCGATCCTAGCCATAGTTATCCTTGTCTTTGCTTATGCTTCTTAGAAGCTTTACAAATTACTCTTACCCTCCCTTTTTTTCTGCGTATCACTTGACACTTCACACAAATCGGTTTTACTGATGATCTCACTTTCATAAGTATACTGAAGATTAATTTCTATACGTAATTCGCCCCTTTGTCAAATCATAAGGGCTTAACTCAACTTTCACCCGATCACCTGGCAAAATTTTAATTCTATTCATTCTCATTCTTCCAGAAAGATACCCCCGTATCTCATAGCCATTCTCCAGTATAATTTTAAAAGAAGCTGATGGAAGCAGTTCTTCAACGACTCCTTGAGCCTCAATAAATCCCTTTCGATTTACCCGCGCATCCATCTTGCCGCTTGTTCCGAAAGAAGAGGAAGTTGCATCAGGTTCGGGGGGCACGGAATGGGGTTGCTGCTGATTATTCCCGTTATTTGTTTTTTCTTCTTGTTGCATTAAAAATAATCAGGGTAGTGTGTATACCCTTAGAAGAGAGAATTGAATGCGATAAAGAATTGATTTTTCGCTAAGAATAGTATACTCCGCTATGCTTTTATGTCAAGGGAGTCGCGTCGTGGTAGAGAGTGGAGATGCTTTAAACAAAACAACAATCCGATTCTGAATAAGGGGTATATGCTGAAACCATTGCGGAAAAAGCTTGATGTCTACGGCCTTAATAGAATTATCCTGCAAAATGGCTTCTTTTGCGGCATCTGGGCGCAATCCTAAAATTTCTTCTCTCAAGGCGCGTATATCAATAATGGAACGGACGCTATTTTCAACGTGAACCAAGAGTGTACCCCTTGAAGATTCTGGTTCAAATTTTCCACCCTGATACTGAATCCCTTCCGGTAGCTTCATAACGAACTCTTTCAATGGATCTTTATCTTTATGAAGCCAAAACTCTGTCAGCGCGAATACCTCTTTTTCCTGAAATCCGAGGACAATGTAACGCGATTTGGACGTGGAACCACTCAAGGTGGCGGGGAAAATATATCCCTCTTTCACGAGTTCTTTTTGATCATGCCGTGCGCTTTCTGCATAAAGCGCACGCCCAGGCAGTTTCTTTAAATCAAAGAGCGTTTTATCAATATTTGCTGTAACCTCAAATTCATAATTTACAATAAATGGTTCTTGTTCAACATCAAGAATGACTACCGCTCTCGGATAAATAAAAACGCCAAGAATCAGAAAACAAGAAAGCGACGCCGAAAGAAAAAGAATAAGTATTTGTTTTGAAACTTTATCAATCATTCATCTCCAATATACTGTATCTCTTCCACAAGGGAAACAGTATGTTTTTTATACACCGTCTGATGGATCAGAGAAATGAGCGAGCGAACGTCGCTGGCGGTTGCATTCCCGCTATTCACAATAAAATTTGCGTGCTTGTGTGATACTTCCGCGCCGCCAACACGCGCTCCGCGCAAACCAGCTTTGTCAATGAGCCACCATGCCGCTACTCTCCCGTTTTTTATCGGCGGAGCTTCCCCGCATTCTCGTTTCATGAGAAGCAATGGAGGGGATCCATCTGCAAGTGGAGGATTTTTGAAAATGGAACCGGCAGCCATTTTTCCAAGAGGCTGGGATTGTTTCTTATCATCAAGTAATTCTTTTATACGTGCTAAAATAACTTCTTTCTTCTTTTTGTGGAGGATAAACTCTGCCTTCAGGATAACCCACTGGCGATTCCGTTTAAAAATACTCTCGCGATACGAAAACTCGCACTCCTGTACGTTTAACCACAACATCTCACGATCCTGCAGTACCAAAACTCTTCTCACCACATCTTTCATTTCATTACCGTAACAACCCGCATTGCCAAAAATTGACCCCCCAACTTTTCCAGGGATTGCAATTCCAAACTCAAGGCCAGAAAGACCTGCCGCGGCGCACTCTTGGCTCAAGCCGCTCATGCTGACGCCTGCACCTGCAGAAACGAGTGCATGCTCTCTGTCAACCGCAATATCTGTAAAATTCATCTTGATAACCATTCCATCAAAACCTTTTTCCGAAATCAGGACATTGCTCCCTCCTGAAATTACAACACAGCTCACGTGATGGTCTTGTGCAAATGAGCGGACAGTTTTAAGATCATTCATATCCTTCACTTCGGCAAAATATCGCGCAGGTCCGCCTATTTTAAATGTTGTGTGCGGTGCAAGAGGTTCATTGTGCTTGATGCATGGAGGCAAAATACCCACGCTCTCGGAAGACTCCTCTTTGATCATATCGCGCGCAAGGCCATCAACAGTACCTGCGCCGAGAATCAAAAGAACATCTCCTTTCTGCACATGTGCGCGCGCGCACGCATGTGCCTGCTCAAGCGTTCTTGCAAACTCAACAGGGGTTTTGCCTCGTTGTACTATCTTTTCAAACAGTGCATAGCCAATATCCTGGGTTATAGTCTCGTCTCTGCCTGCAACATCATAAATATCAAGAAGTACAAGAAAATCTGCTCCATCAAATGAAGATACAAAATCATGAAACAGGCTGTGTGTGCGGTGGCGCTGATGCGGCTGAAACACAACAACAAGCCGCGCATATGGATAAAAAGATCGCACAGCCAAAAGCGTGGCTTTAATTTCCGTAGGGTGATGCGCGTAATCTGAATACAACAAAGCACCTTGTACCTTGCCAACATATTCAAACCTCCTCCATGCGCCTTTATACCCGCTCACAGCTTTTTTGCAGATGTCAAAAGAAATGCCAAAACTTCGGCATGCGGCTATCGCCGCAAGAGCATTTACAATATTAAAATCGCCTGGAATCTGGAGCGTAACGCGCCCTTTAAGCACTCCCTCCTCAACAACCTCAAACTGTTGCCTCTTTGCAGAATGATTGAGAAGCCTTTCTCCAGTACTAAAATCCGCTCCGCTTGCAAGTGAATAACTGACTTTTTTAAATTCTGACAGAGGAGCCATCAACGATGCGAAACGCGCATCATCTTTATTAAACACAACGATTTTTTGCTCTCCATTGCCGCTGGTTTCTGCAAGTTGCTGAAGATACGCACGAAATTCATCTTCAACATGTTCTATGTTTTTATAGTAATCTAAATGTTCAGCATCAATATTGGTAAGTATCAGCACATCCGCGTCAATATGCTTCATATGCGCGCGGTATTCACACGCCTCTACCACAAGCACTGATGAATTACCAAACCTCACATTTCCGCCCCAGTGTGGAACCTTTGTTCCTACAATCACCGTTGGGTCGTATCCCGCTGACTCTAAAATCAAACCAGTAAGCGCAGTAGTGGTGCTTTTCCCGTGCATGCCGGTAACGGCAAACGTTACATAACTTTTTGAAAGTTCGCCAAGCGCTTCAAAGTAACTTTTGATCGGCATGCCAAAAGCCGACGCTGTTTTTAATTCTGGATTATCTTTTGGCACAGCCGATGAATACACAAGCAAGTCAGCAGAAGCCGGAACATTATCCCCGCTGTGCAGCATAAAAACGCGCCCTCCTTCTTGCTGAATCAGCTGTGTTGTGGCTGATTCGCTGATATCTGATCCGCTGACAGTAACGCCATGCTTTAACGCAAGCCGCGCAAGCCCGGAAATGCCAATTCCGCCGATGCCAACAAAATGAATTTTTTTATATTGTGCAAAAAATTTTGTCATGTCAAAATGTTTTGAAATCAAATCCCTTCATCAACGCAATGAGCGTTTTGACAAATTCGGTGTTTGCGCATGGCTTCATCAACGTATGAATAGATGCGCTCACCCGCATGCGCTTTTCTGCGTTTAAAAGAAGCTCTCTTGTTTCTGCAATGAGCACTGCAGGCGTAGCATCCTCTTGCTTAAGGACAACCGCGGCGCCGCGGTTTGCACAATACTCGGCATTCTGCTCTTGATGAGTGCCTGCAAGCGGGATAAGAATTGTCGGCTTTGCCAAGTACGCGAGTTCAGTCAGTGTGGAAAGCCCGGCCCGTGAAATCACAATATCTGACACTGCATATGCTTCTTTCAGGCGCTCACGCAAAAACTCAATGGGGCGGTATCTTTCGCTTGGCTCTGCCGGATTTTTTCCTCCATGCACATGAATAATTTGACAAAACTTTGTAAGTTCACTCTGTGCGTCAAGGATCAGCGCATTCAAGAAAAATGAACTTGTGCCGCCGCCAAGCACTAAAACGGTTGGGATACCGTAAGTAAGCCCAAACAGGTTGTATGCCGCGGACGGACTGCCTTTTTCAATCTCGCTCCGCACCGGGTTTCCAGTCCAGATCGTTTTGCCAACCGGAAAATCTTTTAAAGATTCTTCAAACGCAACGGTGATAATATGGGCAAAAGATTGGACGAGCCGATTCGTAAGGCTTGGAACAATATCTTGCTGATGAATCATCACTTTAATACGAAACAGCGTTGAAACCCAAATCAGAGGTACCGCCATAAATCCGCCGGCAGAAATAATAATATCCGGTTTTACCTTACGAATAATGAAAAAAGACTGCACAAGCGCAGGAATCATGTTTAAAACATCAACAACATTTTTCATGCTCCAGTATCTGCGCAATTTTACTATTGAAAGTTCGTAGAATGGTATCCCTTCAGAAGTTACCAGCGCTTTCTCGGGGCCATTTTTTATTCCAACCCAAAAATAGCGGGCATGCAGGCCTTGTGTTTCACACTCCTCTTTGATCCCAAAAAGCGGCATGACTGACCCAAGCGTGCCGCCGCCTGCAAAAAGAATCTTCATAAAGTAAGCACTTCAAGCTTTCATCGTTCACGCGTGAATTTTGAAATATTTAAAATAATGCCAATGCCTATCATAATAACCCACAGCGCAGAACTGCCAAAACTCACAAAGGGAAGCGGGAGCCCGGTAAGCGGAACAAGTTTGATCATGGAACCAACATTAATGAGTGTTTGATACCCCAGCCATGCCATAATACCAGTGCTCACATACTTTGCAAATGGATCCCCTGAAGCTCGCCCAATTTTATAAATACGGTATAAAAGAAAGAAAAACAGGAGTAAAATCAGCGTGGTAACAATAAATCCTAATTCCTCGGCGATGATTGCAAAAATTGAATCTCCGGTAACTTCCGGCAAATATTTATACTTCTGCCGGGACTGGCCCAGCCCAAGACCAAACCAGCCGCCGGAACCAATGGCAATAAGTGCCTGATGAATTTGATAGCTAATTCCCTGTGTGTCAACCGATGAGTCAAAAAATGCGGTTATCCTGTTTAAGCGATACGTCGCTTTGTAAATGAGCACAAAAAACCCGGACAGCCCTGCGATCAAAAGCAAAAAAAGATGAGTTATTTTTGTTCGTGCAGCAAACGCAACAGCAACGCCGCTCACCATAATAACAGAAAGCGTGCCGATATCAGGCTCTAAAATCACTAAGACTGCAATAATCCCCATGATCATCAAAAAGGGAATAAAGCCATAGGTAAAATTTCTGGCTTCCTCTCCTTTTTTCACAAACCATGCGCTTAAAAAAATTGTCAGTCCGAGCTTTGCAAATTCACTCGGCTGAAGTGTAGTGAAGCCAAGCGTAATCCACCTCTTGCCCCCGCCATGCATAAAACCCAAGCCCGGAACAAACACGAGAACCAGAGCTATGACAGATACAATATACAGAGGGGTTGCGTATTTTTGCCATAACTTATAATCAATTTTTGAAAATATAACAAGCAAAAAAAATCCCGGGATAAAACCGAAAAATATTTGGTGTTTTATCATATAATAGGGATCTGCAAATTTATCTGTTGACATAACCACAGATGCTGACGCGAGCATGAGCATTCCAACGAGTGAGAGAATAATGACAATTCCAAGGAGCCAATAATCCATGTTGTGTTGTATTGCTCTTTTTTCCATATATAGATGAAGCTTAAAATTACTGAAATTTGGCAAAAAAATTTTTTCTTAACGGTTCTCCCCCTGACAAGGGGGAGCGAGAGGGGGTTTTCAAAACCCCTCCCAACCTCCCCTTGTCAGGGGAGGCACTATTTAAAGCCAATACGCCTGACTTCGCGCATAAACTTGGCGCCGCGGTCAAACTC
>CAZHCQ010000137.1:0-3732 GCA_964531415.1 uncultured Gammaproteobacteria bacterium | reverse complement strand
ATGTTGAAGAAGAACAATTTGTCGTACAAGGGCAACAAATCGGGCGTTCAGGCGCCTCGCCCCATACCTGCGGATCAGGCAGGCTGACAACCGGGCCACATTTGCACTTAGAAGTCAGAAAAGACGGGATACCCCAAAATCAGCTTAACTACTTGCCATAGTGTTTAAATTACAAAATAGTTTTAGTGTGATTGCAGGGCTTTTTGAACGATTAACAAACATTTTCGTATTACAAGGGAGGGGATAGGGGAGATCAAGAGCAAAAAATCACTGAAGTCTTTTTCCTCCATGCTTTTCGCGATGAATATCACGCAATTTTTTATTTGTGACATGCGTATATATCTGGGTTGTAACGATATTTTTATGTCCTAAAAACTCCTGAATCAGGCGCAGATCAACTCCTTGCTCCAATAAATCAGTAGCATATGAGTGGCGAAGCGTGTGCGGAGTGGCATATACCGAGAGTCCTGCACGCCTTCGTAAGTTTTCCACAGCCTTCTGAATAGAGCGCACGCTCAAGCGCTCTGGCTTCTTTGCTCCCCTATGGTGCGTCACAAAAAGGGCGGAGCTGTCATCATTTCGTGCATTTAAATACTTGATAATCCACTCCACTGCTCTGGCTGAAAAAAACACATTGCGCGATCTTCCTCCTTTGCCGGTAATAGAAAGCTCCAAATCTTTAAACGGATTGCTCTTTAAAGAGCTAAAATTGAATTGGCTCATATTCAGTCCTGCAAGCTCGCTTACCCGAAGCCCGGTGCTAAAGAGAGTCTCTAGCATTGCCCTATCACGAAGCCCTTGAATGGTTTGAATATGTGGGGCCGCAAAAAGGGCTTTTAGTTGGGCTAAATGCAAAAATTTTAAGCGCCCCATATCTGTTGATCCGCGAGGATCTTCTTTTGCTAACTTTATTTTCTCCGGAGGCAAGCACACTATGTCCCGTTCGGCAAAAAAAGAGAGAAGCGCACGCAGGGCAATAAGATAATAATTTTGTGTGCTCTTTTTGAGCATTTTGCCCTGTTTATCAGTAAGGCGCGCCAAATGCATGCGATAGTCCCAGATATGGCGCTTAGAAAGCTCTGCCGGGGACAAATCTCCAATGCCATGCTTGTCTAGCCAGCGAACAAAAGGTTTCAAAAAACGATCATAGTTTTCTACTGTTTTTACAGAAAGCCCTTTCTCAATTTCACAATACTCAAGAAAATCCACAATATATTTGACAAGTGCTTTATTTAATGATGTCATTTTAAAACATTTAAAAAATAATTTCGCGTACTCAAAATTAAAAAAAATTAAAATTACAGTGCAACTGTTACCCTCCTTTAGTAATAAAGATACACAGGGGTTCAAAAATAAAGGAGATTCGCTACGCTCATAAGCAGGATAATAAAATCTCTTTGACGGATCAATAATTCATGCATTGTTGTATTTAAAAGGAAAAAAGAAGCATCAGACTTCGCTTAATCTACCTTATGCGAATACTACTTGTTGACATTTTGCCGCCAAAATATTTCAGCGCTCTTTCTCCTTGTAATATACCCTCCCCTGTATTCTTAAATCAATATATTCAAGATTGCTCCTTCTGTCCTTTATATCTTCTTTAAGTACCGCGGAAAGATATTTGAGCTGTTGTTTCATATCTGCGTCTGCATTCAGGAGGATACGAAAGCCCTCTTTGGTGACAACATGGATTTCTCCAATGAGCTTATCTGAAAATAAAAAATTTTCTGCCGGAGTATGAATCGCTGGGAGCAGGCTCTTATCTAAATTCAAAACCTTTTGCATAATACTACTTTCAATCGTCGTGCGCCCAACAACAAGAGCACCGTCTGTTTCCCATTCAATCACCGGGTACGCGCCAAATTGAACGGCACTGCCCCGTATCTCCTCTATCACCTTTCCTTGATTATCCAAATAATAATATTCCTTCAAAGCGCTTTGAGACAAAAGAGGATTCATTGGAATTGTGTCTGTGCTCTCGGCTGGAAAAGCGCTATACCCAAGGGGCACCTTTACAAGCAACACCTCTGGGACGCGCCTTTTGAAAGTAACCACCACCGTTGCCGGCCATTTTTTTGTAACGCTCACGCTCTCAAGACTGACAATTTTTTGGACATTCTCCTTAATTTCAGAGGGAGAGAGAATATTGATATTCCCCTTTTTGAAAAAAATCCATTTTTTTTCAACCAATAATCCTTTTACAATATTTTCAATCTGGGAATCTCGCGCTCCTCCGGGGTTCACTGCAATCACCTTTTTTACATCAAAAAAAGAATGATAAAAGAAAAAATATCCTAACCAGCCAATAATCAGCGTGCTCGCAACAACGATTGAAACAATCCTGATCGCAATCAATCTTCCCTTGTGCACCCGCCGCAGGAGTGCCTGTGCAAACTGTGAAGGGCTTTGATGAACATGTTTTATTTTTGAAAAATCCCGTTTTTTGAACTTACCCACAAAATTAATCTAAATGCTTAACGTGTAGTGCAGTTTCAATCCCCTCCCCTGTCTGCTTCTGCGCTTGATCTTCCTATTTGTTTCTTCCCGCTCATAAAGGGCACAAGGACAGCGGGTACTGAAATTGAACCGTCTTCATTTTGATAATTCTCCATAATTGCTATCATCGCGCGGCCAAGTGCACATGCCGTATGATTTAAAGTATGAACAAATTTTTTGTTCCCATCCTTGTCTTGGTACTTAATATTTAATCTTCGTGCTTGAAAATCCGTATCGTTTGAACATGATCCTAACTCCCTATATTTTTTCTGGCCGGGAAGCCACCCTTCTATATCGTACTTTTTTGCATTTGGCACGCCAATATCTCCTGAACACATGCTTAACACTTGATATGGAATAGACAAGCTTTGCCAAAATTTTTCACTTATTGCAAGCAATTCCTCGTGCATATCCCATGAATCTTCCTCAACACAAAAAATAAACAACTCTAGTTTTTCGAACTGATGTCCGCGAAATATACCCTTCATATCCTTGCTATACGTTCCAGCCTCCCTTCGAAAACAGGGCGAAAAACCAATGTATTTTCTTGGCTTGCCGCGCTCTATGGGCATTACTTCTCCGCCGTGGTATGAAGCAAGCGCAACTTCTGCCGTGCCAATAAGATACAGAGTATTATGATCCTCAACTCCCTCAACATAATCTTCCAATTTATATACTTCGTGCTTGTCTGCCGGGAAAAAGCCAGTTCCAAAGAGTGCGGGCTCTCTCACAATCACCGGCGTCAACATCGGAATAAACTCTTGTTCTTTTGCAAAAAAATCCAAAGCGTACTGAATCAAAGCAAATTCCAAAAAAACTAAATCATTCTTTATATACCAAAATCTGCTCCCCGACACCTTAGAGCCGCGTTCTGTATCTATAAGATCAAGCGCAATGCCAAGCTCCGCATGGTCTTTCGGCTCAAAAGAAAATTTTGGCACTTCTCCACACGTACGAATCACCACATTGCCGCGCTCATCCGTGCCAATCGGAACGCTCTCGTTGGTAATATTGGGAAGCTGTATCAACATGTTGTATAAAACTTTCTCCGTTTCAAGCCTGGCTGCCTCGGCGCTCTCTATTGCCTTCTTCATATCTTTCACTTTGAGAATATCTTCCTCCGACGGCTTGCTGCCGCCCCTTGAGATTTCATTCACGTGGGCGTGGAGCGTATCAATTTCAGTAATAAGCGACCTGTTTTTCATATCAAGCGCAAGCAGGTGATCAACATCAACC
>CAZHCQ010000136.1:0-3214 GCA_964531415.1 uncultured Gammaproteobacteria bacterium | reverse complement strand
AGGTTACGCAGTCAGTTTCCCTGACGAGATAACGACGGCAGCCCAAAAAAAACAAGGAGAATCTAACAAAATTTTTGAGTCAAACGTGGCTGGTGCTACAGTAACCAACGATGCTCCTGTTTCTCCCGAGGAGAATATTTCAGAATAATGTACTCCTTCGTTTTCGGTGATACGTTATCGCAAAGCGGTGGGTTTGGTCCCGCAGGCGCTGGAGAAATTGAAGCGCGGGAGACGAGCGAGGCAATTTTATCGCATCTTTCTTATTGAGCACAAAAATTTCCTCTTCGCGTTTTGCAAGCGCAATCAGAGGAATGTTATGGAGGGGCAGATCCATGTATCTGCCCTTCTGTCTGCCCGCACTCTTTTCTGCGGAGAGTTGCCGCAGTGCCAGATACACCGTATGTAGCTGCCCTTTTCCGCCGTCAAGCACAATTAGATCCGGGAATGCCCACTCTTTGTGCTGGAATCTGCGTAAAACGATTTCAGCAAGCATGGCAAAATCGTTTTGCCCTTCCACATACTTGATTTTAAATTTGCGGTACTCTGGAGGATCAGGCTCGCTGTTTGTAAGCACTGCCATGGCGCCAACTGCATGCGAGCCTTGTAGTTGAGAAATGTCGTAGCATTCAATGCGGTTGAGTTCATGCGCGATGCCGAGTGTTTTTTGCAGTGCACTTACCGCGCTCGTGTTTCCGTTCATTTTAGATTTTAAGAAATCTTCAGCGTTTTTTTCGCCCATTTCTACGAGCTGTTTTTTTATGCCTTTTTGAGGAACCGTAATTTTTTTGATGCTTTTCAAGATAGCCAGTGCGTCCGCGTAATCCTTTGGGATGCGGACAGGCAGAATAAGTTCTTTGGGCATATCAGAGGTGTGCGCGTAATAGTGCGAAATAAATCCCGCGATAATCTCTGCACCGAGCGCATTTTTGGGGTGGTTAAGCGCAAAAGACTCTTTGTACACTAACTTCCCTTCGCGGATTTTAAAGAGATTCACCGCGCTTGCGATGGCGCCGCGCGAGAGGCTGATGATGTCTTGATGTTCGCTTTTGGTAAATACCACTTTTTGCGTGCGCGTAATGTTTTGAATGGCGCAAAGTTCATCCCTATGGCGCGCCGCCTGTTCATAGCGCTGATTTTTGCTTGCCGCGCGCATTTGTGTGCGCAGTTCAGCGCCAAGGCTTGTATACTCCCCGCGAAGGATCTTTGTGATTTTTTTGATAATCTCAAGATACTGCGCGCGCATTTCCTCGTTTTTTGGAGAGTGATCTACAGTATGAATGCATGGCTCGGTGCATCGCCGCAAAAAGTATTGCAAACAGGGGCGAGGCTCTGTCCTTGTTTTGGTAAGGTATGGGTACAGTTTTTTTAACATAAAGAGTGTGTCTTTCACTGATTTGCCCGAAGTGTAGGGGCCAAAGTAGAGCCCGTCATGCGGCTTTACCTCGCGTACTGCAAGCACGCGCGGCCACGGCTCTTTGGTGATTTTTATGTACTGATAATTTTTATCGTCCCGCAGAATCACGTTATAGCGCGGCTTGTATTTTTTAATAAGCGTTGCTTCAAGCAAAAGCGCTTCTGCTTCCGTATCGGTGATGATATGCGAAACTGTGTTGATTTTTAAAAGCAAAGTAAGTTTGCCTTCAGGCAGTGCTCCGTGCTTTTGGAAATACGAAGACACGCGCTTTTTTAAGTCTTTTGCTTTGCCCACATACAGCACGCGGCTGTTTGTATCTAAGAATTGATACACGCCGGGTTTATGGGGCAGTGTCGTAAGGGTTTTTTTGAGTTTTTCTTGAGAGCCTTGCATTTTTATTGTGTTCTGCTAGGATACAGAGTTTTATTTTAGCATTATACATAAATTGCATTTTATTCTTAAGGAGGGTTTGTGCCGTGTCTTCTATAAGGTACGGTGCGAAACGGTGTGATATATGGAAGCTAACAATTGGAAACACGAGCAGCCGTCTTATTTTTTTGATGCATCAGCGGCGTTGTACTATCGCGTCGCTAAAGTTTGGGTACAAATATTGGATGATGTGAAATTCGTAGAAGCTATTGAAGTAGAGGGCGGCAAGGAGCAGTTTTTTAAGCTTGTGCAAGAGGAGAGTACTTCATTGCCCCAAGATGCAAGCGGAACGCGTTGCTCCCAGACGCTGGAGTATGAGATGTGGCATTCAATTTTGTGGCTTAAGAAGCATTATCCAGCGCTTTACGAGTTTGCAGAAGTGAATCTTGAGAGCGTAAAGACGGCAACTGTGTTTCGCTGTGCAACAGACCATCATGGCGCTCGCTTGGAGGCGCCGTGGCGCGGGGTTGTAAAGATTATTTTTAAATAATTATAACAACATCTGATATGAAGGATCAAATAGTTAACGAGCCAAACGAGATCATAGAACAAAACACACTTGCACGCGCTTTGCGTTTAAAAATTGGGATGGATCATGCAAAGGAACTGCTACAAGATAGAAATTTGAAAGCCTGCTTGGCGCGAAATTTGAATGTTAAAGAAAGGCCTGTTGTACGCGAAATTCGGACAGAAGAAATATCTGAAAGTTTTGCGTTGGATTTAACGGTGGTAATTGATGATTTACAACAAAGAGCGAACGCCATAGTATGCGGATATTACAGAGAAAGAGGATACGAAATTCAAAGTTCTTCCTTTATGCAGGGCTGTTATGAGGCGACAAAAGACGGCGAAACAATAAAGATTGTCATTAAGGCTTTTCCTCTTTATGCGACCATGTCGCCATGTGTATATGTAGAAACCACTGTGTCTAGAGAAAGTCAGTAAGTTGTTCAGTCCCATAGCAAGAAAAGCCCCCCAGCCATGGATATTATGGTTCCTCCTGCAAACCAACTGGAAAAGTTGCGGGGGGATCGCAGTGGGCAATACAGTATTCGTATCAACAAACAATGGCGCATCTGCTTTATATGGCGTGAAGGCAATGCCTATTAATGTAGAAATTGTCGATTATCACTAATTCCCATGTCTTTAAAAAAAATCAAGCCAATACAGCCGGGGGAAGTGCTCGCGGAAGAGTTCTTAAAACCCCTGAATATAAGCCAATATCGTTTGGCAAAAGAGCTGAATGTTTCAGCACGCTGATTACCCCCATACATTGATTTTGCCGTTATAACGGTTGACACAACTATTCATATTTGTAATAGAACATATCTATATATGAAAAAAAGGCTTTTATTTGATGAAATCATCAAG
>CAZHCQ010000135.1:0-12892 GCA_964531415.1 uncultured Gammaproteobacteria bacterium | reverse complement strand
AAACCCCATTGGGCCCTCTGTGCGCAGATACTCCTTCACATTCTTTTTATTCACTTCATTTAAGGGCGTTGAAGAGCAGATAATAAACTCGCGAAGCGACGCTGAAACAGACTTATCTTCAGGCAAAGTGCGCGTAACCTGAAACTTCGGGTAGGTAACCGGCGCACGCACAATTTCGCCGGTGCTGATAGTAACCCCCTGCGCATTCACCACTTTTTTGAAAATTATGGGGATTTTCTCGCCAAAGCCATACTGCCTCTGTTTGAAAGTTATCCAAAGAGATGATGTATCCTGCTCTGTTTCACATTCGTCTTCGGAATCTTCTTTAAGTACGGTGTTTCCATACTCGTCTGTTTTGCACTTTTCCCCGTATGCAATTCCAGAAATGTCGTTTCCTAAAATCACGCTCGCGTTTTTATCCACGGGCTCGTAAAATACAACCATCAGTGTTCCCAACGGATCAAACAGGTCTTCTTCAACAAATTTCGAACGCGGAGAGCTCGCCGTTACAGAGGCAATGATATTGGGTACATCAATAACCACGCTTCGGTTTTCTTCAAGCAAAATATCTCCTTCAAGCGGAACCGCGCCGGAAATTGCAATTTCATAGCGCGAGTCAAAATCCCATAACTTCCCCCTGCCGATTGCATCCCGAAGGTTATATACTTCCAGCACAGATTGATCTTCCAGTGTTTCTATTTTCTGCGTTTTTTGGTTCAAAACAAAGCGCGTTCCATACTGGATGAAAAAAGGAACAGCAGATTTCTGCTCGCCTGCTTCCAACTTTTTTACGCTCACGCGGGGCTTTGTTTTTTCTAAGTTGACCGGCTGGTTAAACGCAATTTTCACCGGTTCGCGATAAAGCGTCATCCCGCCATGATGAATGCTCTCCCCCTCGCCTTTCCCATAGCCTGATCCGGCATAGCGCAACCGGCGCGTGGTAAACGTGTGTGTGCTTGGCGGAACCGCAAGCCCGTCCAGAGAAACAAAGCCCGCGCCAATGCGCACGGTATAGCGCGTGGAGCGCGTAAGGCGCTGAAGCGGAACAAACTGAAGCGTGCGCGTGCTGATCCATTTCCACTTGCCTGCAATTTTTGGAATAATTTCAACTGAAAGGTCCCGCTCCTCTAAAACGCCTAAAGTTGTAAGCGGCACAAGAGGCCGGTTGAATACAATGGTAATTTCAGCGCTTTCTTGCGCTTCTGAAGATTCATTAGGGAAAATCGCGATAATTTTTGGGTCTTCTTCGGCGCGGAATTCTTTTTTGATTGTTCCCTCTGATGATTTTAAAAATACTGAATAATACTTCCCCGCTTCCAGTTTTTTTGCGGGCTGAAACGCAAGCTGGTTTGATCCAGTCCCCTTCCCCCAACTCCCTTCAATTTGGGGGTCAAATTCTATTATCCCTTTGGCCTGTGCAGTGTTTATTCCTAAAGAAGGCGGGATGTTGATGAGAATACGCGCGCTTGCCGAAACCGTATCCGCAACCAAGCCCATAACCGCGCCGGTCCCTTCTTGAACGGCTTTGCGAGACGTCTGCCGCACGCCAAGAAAAATAAAACCAGCCCCAATAAAAAAAATAGCGAGAAACACAAACAGTGTTCCTCGGTTTTTATTCACAAATGAAAGAAATCCAGAAACGCTCATAGCTGGAGGGGAAAAGCCTCCCTTTTAGCATCTACTCTATTCAAAAAATATGCTCCTGTCAAACTACGTGAGAGGCATCCTCTATGAGCCGTTTTATCTCATCATCAAGGTCGGCATCAAAATAAGCATGCGAATTAAAGTAAAGCATATCCGCTACGGCGCGTTCAACGGATGCTTTTCGATATGCGTGCACAGCAGAAGGATATATATCAACCGCGTAATATAAATATTTATCGTCCAGCTTGCGGCAGTAGTACAGAAAAATATAACTCATGGCGTCCGTCAAGAGTATTTCTATCCCGCCATGTGCTTTAATGCCTCACCGACGAAGTAGGCAATACAAGCCGCAAAAGAGCCAACCGCCAGCATTTCAAAACCTGATTTCAGCCACGGCCGCTTGGTAATAATCGTACGAAGAGAGCCAACAGCAAAAAGCGTTATCCCTGTAAAAACAATTGAAAGAAAAAAAAGTTTTTTTGTGCTGTGGAGAATCACATACGGCAGAAGCGGAACAGCTCCCGCAGTAACAAAAGCAATAAATGTTGCAATCGCGTTTTTAAACGGCGCTGTTTTGTCAATTGCCTGAAAAATGCCATGCTCTTCTTTCATCATCACCTCAAGCCACCGCTCTTTATCCCCGGTGATAATGTCAACCGCGCGCTCTAAATCCCTTCCCTCAAACCCCTTTTCTTTATAAATCACCTCAATTTCTTTCCGCTCATATTCGGGAATATGCTCAATTTCCCACTCTTCCTCACGGCGAATCTGTTTTGCCAAATCCTGATCTGACTTTGTTGCCAAGTAATTTCCAAACGCCATAGAAACGCCGTCCGCAAACAAATTCGCGGCCCCTAAAATAATCACAATGCCGGGCGATAAAGACGCGCCGGAAACGCCCGCAACGACGGCAAACGTGGTAATAATGCCGTCGTTTGCGCCGTATACTAAATCCCCAATATATTCACTAAAAGGAACATTGTGAAACTCGCCAATGCCTTTCGGCCGCTTGTGCATCTCAATTGCTTTGTCTATATTTTTTACAAAAGACATAAAGGCTTTTTTGAACTTCTTTCAGCGTATATGCTGTGTGGAATGCGGTCAAGGCTTTGTCGCTCGTTGACATACTTTTTTACGTCATATACACTATCACTATGAATAAAATACTTCTCCAATCTATTCCTAAAATGGCTTCAATGCGTGAGGTGCAGAGAAACTATCGCGTGCTTTTTGATTGGGTTAGAAAAACAAAAAAACCCCTGGTTCTTACTTCCGGTAGCGAGCCTTATGTAGTGGTATTAAACATAAATTCTTATGAAGAGTTGATAAAACAAAAAACAGACGCCGTACAAAAAGAAGAGAGCGAAGAATGGGAAAAAAAATGGCAGCGCATCAGAGAAACAATAAGCCAGTTGCGCGCTAAAGGAAATCAAACGATTTCCTTATCCGACTTTGTCGTAAATGATCGTGAAAGACATTAACAATACACAATTTATCATTGACGCTTCTGTTGTATTAAAGTGGTTCAGCAGAACAGATGAACCGTATGTACGCGAAGCGGAAAGTATCCAAGAAGCGGTATACAAGCGAAGTATTATTCTGTATTCGCCCGATCTACTGATCTATGAAGTCGGGAACGCTTTATTAAAAGGGAAACAATTGCCTCACGCTGATGTACAAAAATTTCTGGAAGCGCTTTTTGCGATAGGAATACTCTTACTGGAAATGACCTTGCCATTAAGCCAACAGGCAGTTGTAATAGCCGACAGCATGGGTATTACTTTTTATGATGCTTCGTACATGGCGCTTGCGCGAGCGTTGAGCGCGCCGCTTATTTCCGCAAATCCAAAGCACCATAAAAGCATAAAAGGCGTTACGGTGATACCGCTTGAAGAGTGGGGGCGTATAAAAAACGGCAAAAAAAATGAACACGCTTGAAAAAATCATTTCTGCGGCGCATGCGGGAGGCACGGTGCTCACACAGTATTTTGGAACACACCTTACGCCGAAAATTAAATCTGTTCCCTCTGATTACCAAACCATTGCTGATACCGAATCAGAAAGAGCGGTTATGGCAGTACTGGAAAACTATTTCCCCGATTACTCAATTTTGAGCGAGGAGAGCGGGCATACTGACAAAAATTCAGACTGGGAATTTATTATTGACCCGCTTGACGGCACCAATAATTTCGTGCTCGGCGTGCCGTTTTTTTCAGTCGCAATAGGGCTTCATAAAAACCGTGTGCTTGAATATGGCGTTGTGTATAACCCGATCATCAATAAAACCTACAGCGCAGAGCGCGGGCAAGGCGCTTTTGCAAACGGCGTTAAAATACACGTTAATACCGTGTCCGATATGCGGCACATCAGCGCCGGCTTCGCTGGAGACTATAAAACAGGGCACGGGGACGGCAAAGACGCGTTTCAAAAAGCCGGCATAAAGCGATTTTTAAGTTTGTGGTCACCGGCGCTCGTGTTATGCCTGATTGCCGAAGGAAAAGTTGAGGCGTATGGAAGCACCGGCCTTGCAGTGCATGATTTTGCCGGCGCAAAGCTCATTGCAAAAGAAGCCGGCGCAAAAATTACTGATTTTAACGGCGCGCCTGAAATAGACGATCTTTCAGCCCACTTTCTGCTCTCAAACGGCACAAAAGTGCACGAGGAAATTTTAGAGCTCTTGCGCGTATGATCATCCTTGCCATTGAATCAACGTGCGATGAAACAGGCGTTTCCATTATCAAAGCGTCAAAACGCGGGAAAGAAATTCTCTCGCACGTGGTTGCCTCTCAGCGAAAAACGCATAATCTCTCCGGCGGGGTTGTGCCTGAAGTTGCGGCAAGGCTTCACGCAGAAAATATCATCCCCACGCTTGATAAGGCCCTCCAGAATTTTGCGCGGAAACAGGGCGTAGCATGCGACGCCCCGACGGCATTGCATCCCCTGCACATTGCAAAGGCAATTGACGCAATCGCAGTTGCATCAGGCCCCGGCCTTGCGCCATGTTTAGTTGTTGGGGTTGAAGCCGCAAAAACGCTCTCGTTCGTGCTTGAAAAGCCGCTTATCGCAGTAAACCACATGGAAGGGCATGTGTATTCAATTGCAAAATTTTTTGGAATTTTAAAAAACCCGCGCGGTTGCAGGTTTTCAGCCACAGATTTTCCAATACTCTTTTTAAGCGTTTCAGGCGGGCATACTGAACTGATTCTCATGAAAACGCACGGAGAGTATGAGCTTCTCGGCAAAACACGCGACGATGCCGCAGGCGAAGCGCTTGATAAAGCGGCACGGCTTTTAGGGCTTTCCTATCCCGGGGGGCCGGAAATTGCACGAAGTGCAAAAAACGGCGACCCAAAAAAAATTGCTTTCCCCCGCCCGATGATAAAATCTCAAAACTACGATTTCAGCTTTGCCGGCTTGAAAACGGCTTTGCGGTATGAAATTGAAGGCAGGGGGCGTCTGCCTATGGCGGATGCCCCCATAACGCATCCACAAAAAGATATCGCCGATATTGCGGCCTCGTTTGAACAAGCAGTGTGCGATGTGCTCGTGTATAAAACGCTCACCGCACTGCAACAGTACCGCCCAAAAGCGCTTGGAATCGTAGGCGGAGTTTCTGCGAATAAACGCCTACGGGAAGAGTTCAAAAAACAATTAAAACACACAGGCGCGGCAATGCCAATTTTTTATCCCGGGCAAAAGCTTACCGGTGACAATGCAACAATGATTGCCCTTGCCGGCTACTACAACGCCGAGCGGGGCATCTATTCCTCGCTTGAAAAAATTCAGGCAGACCCGAAGTGGGAGCTGTATTAAACCATCTCTAGCCTTTCACTCCTGTTTCATGCTACAGTTTCACCATGAAAAATGACATCCCAAAAACATACACTGCACAGGAAGTTGAAGACGCAATTTACAAAAAGTGGGAAGATTCCGGCTTTTTTAACCCTGATAATTTACGCATTCCAAAAGATGCCGAAACTTTTTCAATTGCCATGCCGCCGCCAAATGCAACCGGCGAACTGCATGTGGGGCACGCAGCAGGCCTCACGCTCCAAGATATCATGATTCGCTTTGAGAGGATGCGCGGCAAGCGGACGCT
The DNA here is from genome assembly GCA_964531415.1 of uncultured Gammaproteobacteria bacterium. GTDB lineage: Bacteria > Patescibacteriota > Patescibacteriia > UBA9629 > CAZHCQ01 > CAZHCQ01. Next base: position 7,149 of record CAZHCQ010000135.1, on the reverse strand, counting down.
TTATCTTCCCGGAACCGATCATGCGGCAATAGCCACGCAGAATAAGGTTGAAAAGCTTCTAAGGCAAGAAAAAAACCTCTCCCGGGATGATCTGGGGCGGGAAAAATTTTTAGACGAAGTGCACGCGTTTGTCAAAAATTCCCAAAACACCATCAAAAACCAAATCCGTAAAATGGGCGCCTCGTGCGACTGGTCCCGCGAGAAATACACGCTTGAGCCTGCTTTAAGCAGTGCGGTTACCGAGGTGTTCGTGCGCATGTATAAAGACGGGCTGATTTACCGGGGCGAACGGATTGTCAACTGGTGCCCGCGGTGCGCTTCAACCTTAGCAGACGACGAGGTGGACTACAAAGCAGAAACAACCAAATTTTACTACATGAAATACGGGCCAATTACGATCGGCACGGCGCGGCCGGAAACCAAGTTTTTAGACAAAACCATTGTGGTGCATCCGGATGATACGCGATACCAAGCACTCGCTGGAAAAACATTTACTGTGCCGTGGATCAACGAGAACGTATCAGCGAACGTGATTACCGATACATGCGTTGACATGGCGTTTGGAAGCGGCGCAATGACCATCACCCCGGCGCACAGCTTTGCAGACTTTGACATTGCACAACGCCATAATCTTCCCATTATTCAAATTATCAACGAACAAGGGGTATTAACGAGCGCGGCAGGCGAGTTTGCCGGCAAAAACGCGCACGAGGCGCGGGAAGAAATCGTAAAAAAAATGCAGGCAAACGGCCTGATTGAAAAGATTGATGAAGCCTACGAACACCAAATTTCCGTGTGCTACCGGTGCGGCCACGTGGTTGAACCATTAATTTCAAAGCAGTGGTTCATCAATGTGAATTACGAATTACGAATTACGAATTACGAATTACAGAAAATTGTTGGAAAAAGCACGGCGTCGCTCAAAGAAATTGCGGTTGCAGTGGTAAAAAACGGCGAAATTGCAATTATTCCGGATAGGTTTAATAAAACGTATTTTCAATGGATGGAAAACTTACGTGACTGGTGCATCTCGCGCCAAATCTGGTTTGGGCACAGAATTCCGGTGTGGTACTGTGCTGGCGATACCGCATGCAAGCTGGAATGCAAAGAGCCGATTGTTGCAACCGAACCGCCACGCGCGTGCCCGCACTGCGGATCTCACAATCTAGCGCAGGATCCGGATGTGCTTGACACATGGTTTTCCTCCGGGCTCTGGACGTTTTCAACGCTCGGCTGGCCGCAAAAAACAGCGGACTTCAAAACGTACCACCCAACAAGCGTTCTTGAAACTGGCTATGATATTTTGTTTTTCTGGGTTGCCCGCATGATTCTGATGACCGCCTACTGTACGGGTGAAGTGCCCTTTCGCACAGTATATCTCCATGGGCTGGTACGGGATAAAGCCGGAAGGAAAATGTCTAAATCTCTCGGGAACGGCATTGACCCTCTGGAAATGATTCAAAAATACGGAACCGATGCAGTACGGCTTTCGCTCGTGATTGGCGCCACGCCCGGAAACGACGTACGTCTTTATGAAGAAAAAATCGCAGGATACAGGAATTTCGTCAATAAACTCTGGAATATATCGCGGTTTATTTTGATGAGTACGGAACAATCCGAAGAGGGCGGTTTAACCGAAGAGGGCGCGATAAATTGCGCCCCTACACTTGCTGACACATGGATTTTAAAAAAATTCACCGGGGCCGCACAGCGCGTAACTGCGGATTTATCCGCATTCCGTTTTTCGCAGGCAGGGGAAACGCTTCGCGCATTTACCTGGAATGATCTGGCGGACTGGTATCTTGAAATTGCAAAAATAGAGGGCGGGAAAAAAGACATTCTGCTCTATCTTTTGAAAAATCTCCTTCGGCTGTGGCACCCGTTTATGCCGTTTGTTACCGAACGCATCTTTGCGTGTCGTGCAGAAACGCTACTCATGGTTGAAGAATGGGCGCACATTCGGGAAGAGTATCTCGCATATAATACAGACGCGTTTGCTCTTATACAAGAAATCATTACTGCACTACGAAATACGCGCGCGGGCTTAAAAATTCCTCCGCACACACTTCTTGAAATAGCGATCTCCTCTGAAAACCATCACGCGGTTATTCAGGCGCACCGGGTACTTATTGAAACGCTCGGCCGCTCTGCGTTTGTTGAAAATATCGCGGAGCAGAAAGCAATTTCCCTCTCAAGCGGCACAACGCTTTTTATAAACGCAAAAACAGCAGAAACGCCGGTTGATCTTCAAAAAATTCGCCAAGAAACAGAGATGCTCAAAGCCTACAGCGCAGAGCTAAAAAAAACTCTTGCAAACACAGCATTCTTAAAAAACGCGAAAGAAAGCGTTATCAACGAGAAAAAAGAAAAATTACGCGAAGCAGGGGAGAAGCTTAAAAAGTTGCTTGCTTAGCTTCTTTACAGGGGACTGTCGCCAAATACATTTTTAGTCATTGCGAGCGAAACCCGCCGACGAGGCGGGAAGCGAAGCAATCTATTTTTGGCTTTAGTAAAGGATTGCTTCGTCGCTATCGCTCCTCGCAATGACAGTTTGGTTCATTTGGCGACAGTCCCGATCATATTTTTTATTTTCATACGTCATAACCCATTCAAAGCCAAGGCGCCCTCGTTTTTTGTCAAATTTTATGATTGCTTCTCCTGAGTCCGCGGGTCCTGCCTTAAACATCGTAGCACGTTCAACATCAGATTTCTCGTTACCAATCCTTTTTGTGTAATTCATGGCGTCTTCAAAAGTTTTGAAGTAAATTGTTTGATAGTGATCTCCCTTTTTGTCTATCCTTACGTTGAATTTCCTTGTCTCTTGTGTTGGTGGTGGGGGCTGAATTTCTTCTAGCATAATGCATGTGATTATTTATGAAGTAAAAAATATGCCGATACTTTGTAGATAAATCGGACAATGATTACAATACCGAATTTTTATCGTTACGTCAATCGCGTGCGGGGCAAAAAGCTCTTTTTAAGCGCTGACAGAAAAACGAAAAGTATGCCGCAGAAGAGCGACACCGAAGAGAGCGCAAGAAGCGTTGTTGAGTTGCCGAGATATTGGTATCCGCCGCCAAAGAGCGTGAGCAGGAATGTAAAGATGAGCGAGATGGTATTAAGCGCGGAAAGCGAAGAGAGCATTTTAAACGAGCTTACCAAGAGGATAATATTTGAAGTAAACGCGGCGGTAATGAGCGCAGCCATGAAAAGCGAGCTTGCGAGAGAAAACCCCCAGTGCGTGATGCCGACCGTATCAACGAATGTTTCAGGAGGAATAATCACATAGATAGCCATCGTTGTAACGACGTAAAGGGTGATGAGATAGCGGAGAGTAGGTGCGCGTTTTGGCCCAATCCAGCTATACAGCGGGATCATAAGAAAAGAGCTAAACCCGATAGCGGCGAAAAGCGTTCCGATTACAGAGCCAGCGGTAAGCACCTGTTCATGACGGGGAAATACAATGCTCGGCATGCCGTAGCAGAAGAAGGACGCACAGATAAAAATACTCGCTTGGCGGTAATAATAGTTAATTTTATTGGTCGGGTTGTCTTGAAACGAGCAGTGAATTGTATAAGCAAAGTATCCGAGCATGAGCCCGCACGCAATAAATATCCAGCCGGAGTAGGGAACCATAGGTGTTTTAATATTGAATAAATCCTTCCATTTCGCCTTTTTGATGGATTGGGAAGGTTATGCTACATGCTGCTCCTTTTTTTGACGCATTATTGCTATAGCTAATGTCTCCGTTATGCGCGTGGACAATTTTTTGCGCGACATACAAACCGAGTCCGCTCCCGTCAGTGAAGAGTTTTGTTGCCTGTTTCCCTCGGAAGAACTTTTGAAACAGATGGCTCTTTTCATCCTGCGCAATGCCAATTCCCTCATCTTTGATGCGTAGAAGTACAAGATTTCCCCTTTGGGAGAAATTCAGAGTGATTGTGCTTTTATAAGGGCTGTAGAGGAGTGCGTTTGAGAGAATGTTCTGAAATACAATGTCAATTTCGCCGGGGTTTCCCATGATTGCGGGGATGTGTTTTTTTGGTTTTACAAAATGTATTTGTATGTCCTTGCTTGCCGCAAACAGGCGATTTTTTTCAATTATTTTTTCAAGAACTTCATCAAGACGAATGAGCATTTTTTTCCGCTGAACGCCTCCCTCGCTTAACTGCATGGTTTGAAGGAGCGTATTAACAATGTCTATCATTGCATTGACTGAACCAAGCGCAAGCTCTAAAAAATTGCCGGTTTTGTCTGTTTTGTGAGAAGGATCGTTGAGCGCTAAAGAAAGCCCCCATTTCAAGCCAGTTAAAGGCGTTCTGAGCTGATGTGATACCACAGAAATGAATTCAAGTTTCAGCACCTCGAGGCTTTTTGCTTTTTGAAGTTCGTGCGATGTTTTTTCCATGTCGCTGACGATGAGGCTCAAGGTGTTGGAGATGTCCTGAATTTCTGGAGGTTGTGGAGCGGCATTGTGCCGTAAAGCGTGATATCTTTTCCAGTTAGTTTTTACCTCTTCCATGAGATCGTCAAGCGGCCGCGTGAAGAGTTTGTGGGTCAGCAGAGAGAAGAGCACGCTGAAAAAAATGAAAATAAGAAATAGCAGAATGATAATCTGCACGGCTGAAAGATGAGCCGCCAAAATTATTTTTGGGAATCCGTAAACAAGTACCGCTGAAAAGAGAAACAGGAGAGCAACAAAAGCGATATTAAGTTTTGTTTTTATTTTTATGCGCATAAGATCGTGAAACAAGGTTTGGTTTGGTAAGCATGTGCGGATCAAGCAGTGTATGGAGCTGTTGTTCAGTAAGAATTTTTTTAGCGAGTATAATTTCTTTTATTGGTTTTTTGCTTGCGGCGAACTCTTTGGCTATTTCTCCTGCTTTTTCGTATCCAATCAAAGGGTTCAGTGCAGTAATGATTCCTGTGCTTTGCATCACGTACGATGTGCACGTTTCTTCGCATGCCGTGATGCCCTTGATGCATTTGTTGTTCATCATTGAGAGTGTTTCGTGGAGTATATCAAGAGAATGCAGTATTTCATACGCCATGAGAGGCATGAATACATTAAGCTCAAGTTGCCCGCTTAAAACCGCGAGGCTGACGGCGTGATCAGCTCCGATAACATGCATGCATGCCATAGTGGCACATTCTAAAATAGAAGGGTTGATCTTCCCCGGCATAATGGAGGATCCTTGCTGAACCGGCGGAAGAGCAATTTCGCCAAGGCCAGTGGAGGGGCCAGAGCTTAAGAGGCGCAGATCGTTTGCAATGCGTATGAGCTCAACCGCCGTATTTTTGAGCGCGCTTGAAATGTGTGAAATGGCGAGCTGGCTCTGCATTATTTCAACCATGCTTGCGGTATTTTTCAGCGGAAGTTTGGTAAGCACGCGCAGATGCTTTAATACAAGGCCGCGGTACGCCGGGTGCGTGTTTATGCCGGTTCCAACAGCGGTGCCTCCGATGCCAATTTCCAGCAGATCGTTCGCGTTCCGTTTTATATCGCACTCGCATTTTTGGAGCGTTTTTCCATACGCCGCAAATTCTTGGCCCAAGCGAATAGGCACGGCATCTTGCAGATGCGTTCGCCCTGCTTTAATGATGCTCTCAAATTCTTTGCCTTTTTCTAGAAAAGTTTTCGCAAGGCGGGTAAGTTCCGGAAGAAATTCGGCGAGCTTAAAAAGTAGTGCAACCCGCATGGCTGTTGGAAACGTGTCGTTTGTAGATTGCGCCATGTTGACGTGGTCGTTTGGGTGTATGAACGCATAATCGCCTTTTTTCTTACCCATGAGTTCAAGCGCGCAGTTGGCGATGACTTCATTCATATTCATGTTGAGCGAGGTGCCGGCGCCAGCCTGAAATACGTCAACAATAAACTGGTCGTTCATCTTGCCTGCGGCAATCTCTTTTCCTGCGTTGATAATGGCGCGTGCGATTTTCGGCGGGAGCAGGTTCAAATCTGCGTTGCTTTGCGCGCACGCGCATTTTAAAAGCGCGTAGGCTTTAATCAAGAGCGGGTGCGCTTTTATTCCGCTTATGGGAAAATTTTCCGCGGCGCGAACTGTGTTGATGCCGTAATAAGCGTTGTCGGGAAGGTGCTTTGTTCCTAATGAATCTTGTTCAGTGCGCATACGCATAAGAAGTAAATATGTAAGTTTATATGCTCTTTATTTTACGCCACGTTTTTACGCTTGCCAAGAAAAGATACCGGCAGTGAACGCATATATGCGCCCACTGTATAATACCAAATTTCATTGACATATCGCATAATCTCTGTATACTAGAGCGTTTATTTAAGTCATTTGATTTTTATGGAAGATGCAATACCAGCACAGCAAGAAGTAAAACAGTTTGCGTTTATGATTGTGCGCAGGATCGGACAACAAGGGGAGGAAGAATTTGCTTTGGAGATAACGCCAAGAGAAGATTTGAAGATCATCCCGCGCGTAGACAACGAGGAAAACGAGGAAAGTAAGGAGAAAGGAGCAGATCAGTATTCTTTTGCAAAATTCGCAGATTCAATAGTAACTAAATCACGTTGCCAGAAGATTGAAATCCATGGAGCAGGAATATTTTCATGGGCAGATGGGATGGATGGCACAGATGTAGTGATTCATCTGAAGCAATATGCTGGACTCTTCCGTCAGCCGCAACGAGAATTATTTGAAACGCTTTTCGAAAAATATTTGCGCCATAAAACTGGTAAAAAAGTAATTGTAATGCCAAAGGAAGTGGAGTATAAAATTGACCATACCAGTCTGGAAAAATATACTGTTATAGCTATAGAAAAAGTTATTGTAGCACAATGGAGCAAGCCACGTGCTTATAGGGAGCCTAGATTGCCATCTATCACACGAGAGTCCAGTAAAGGGGCAGACCATGAGGGTAAGAGCATGAGATGAAATTTGACACACTCACAAAAAATGTTTCATTGACCTGATGCTGTTTCCATGCTATAATAGCTTCATAAAAGATTGAGAAAAAGTCCTTACTAACACACCGAAAGGACTTTTTTTATTTTATTTAAAGCATTGAAATGCAATGAATGCAGAAGCACTTACAATCAGAACGCATGAGTTTATGGAGGGGTTTAAGGTTGGCACTATTGACAGAATGACAATTATTATGGTTTTATTTTTGTTTATTCTC
>CAZHCQ010000134.1:0-4582 GCA_964531415.1 uncultured Gammaproteobacteria bacterium | reverse complement strand
AATTGAAGGAGAGTTTCAAGCTCCGCCTCTTGGTTCATTTGATCTTCTGAAATATCAAGCAGGCGAGCTATTTTTTGGAGATGGTCTCCTTTTTGTTCTGCAAGCGGTAGTTCGCTGGTCATTTTGTTCTGTATGGAAAATTAGTTTAAAAATAACCAATGAGCTTAGACAAAAAAATTCGCATCGTCAAGAGGATGGGCGGTTTGGCAGGCGTTTGTGCCGCCATTACGCTCACGCTGTGCGCAAGCGTATGTGACGTTCCGTCGGGGTTCAGTGCCGCAATGCTATACATGCCTTCTGGAAGAAAGATAGGAATAGTGAAATTTGCTTTTTCGCGCTGGTCAAGGCGGATATCGTAAAAGTTGATGACACGCTCTTTTGTATTGTTATCGTTTACGAGCCTGAATTCTGTTTGGGAGGTGAATCCTGTTCCGTTGAGAGTGATCTCTTCTCCAACGGTAACGCGTACTGGTTCAACCGAGTTAATAGCGACTGCACGAGGTATAAATGCTGTTTTGTTGATCGCGTTTTTTATATTGAGCACGCGGGCGGGTTCGCCGTGCACGATCAGCGAATCTCCGGAGCTGATAATGCGTGCGATGATTTCCGCGTTTGAAAGTGAAGGTTCTTCGGCCCTGATGAGCGCAACGGCGCTAGACACCATCGGCGCCGAAAATGAAGTTCCTTCTGCACGGGCATAATAACTGCCGGTATATTTTGGCACCGATGCGGTAAGCATGTTCGTGCCCGGCGCGTATATATCAACACAATTGCTTCCAAATGCTGACCATGTTTCATATTCTCCAGTTGAAGAATTGACCGCGCCGACGCCAAGAATCATGTTTGCGCCTTTTCCGTTGCACACCGGGGATGCGGGCAGAAAATTCAAATCCTGCCCGTGTGTTTTGCTCTCTTCGTCTTCGTTGCCGGCAGAGGCAACAATTACCGCGTTATGCGCGTACGCGTAGGCGATTGCGTTATCATACGCTGTTGTGTATGCCGCAGATCCGTTTGCGTTGCCAAGGCTGATGTTGAGAACATCTGCGCCGTTGTCTACTGCATACTGAATTGCTGAAATAACGTCCTTGGTATATGAAACTCCTTGTTCGCTGGTAACAATAAGGGGCATGATGATACTCTCCGGCGCAATGCCCGAAATGCCCGCGCCGTTATTTTGTGCAGCAATAATGCCGGCAACTGCGGTGCCGTGCGCTCCGTTTGTTGCCATATTCCCATTTTTGAGCACAAAGTTATAGCCGTATACGTCGTCGGTGTAGCCATTTTTATCGTCGTCCTTGTTGTTTCCTAAAATTTCATTTTTGTTCACCCACATACGCGAGCGTAAATCCTCGTGGTTTAAGTACACGCCATCGTCAATCACCGCAACGATCACCAATTTTTTGCCCGTGTTTTCTTGCGCGAAAACAAAAACAGGCGCACAAAGCGCGAGAAGAATCATGCAGAGCGAATAAATAAGCCGTTTTTTGTCTAAATGATGCATAAAAGATAAAAAATTAAGGCATGGTACAAAACAGGCTATTATACATAATTTTGTTGTTTTTGTCAAGAATTATGCAGAGGTGGCAAAGGCTACGTATGTTCTGATGCACTATAGGAAAATGCCCGCAGAGGCAACGAAGTAAAGCCAGTAGAAACAGAGCGCGGTTGCGGGCAGGGTTTTTCCTGCCCGTGTGTTTTTTTTGTCAAACTTCACCAAAAATGGTATTTTGAATTTTATGAAAACTCTTACGAAAAAAACGCTTCGTATGTTTTGGGAGCACGATAAAAAATATGGGCGTATCACGCTTTTAATGCTCGTTTCGCTTGTTTTTGCGCGGGTTGCAGAGCTTGTTGCCCCTGTTTTATACGGCCGTTTTTTTAATGTGCTTACCGGAGTAACCCTTGAAAAGGCAGAGGAGGTTGTGCCAGAGCTCATTGCAACGCTTGTGCTCATTTTACTTACCGGCATTACTGCGTGGGCATTCTGGAGGGTTGTGGTTTTTAGCGCAACCAGTTTTCAAGCCCGCGCCCTTCCCGAGCTTTCCAATGCGTGTTTTGAGTATATACACCTCCACTCGTACCGGTTTTTTGCGAACAATTTTGTGGGTTCTCTGGTGAAAAAAGTAACGCGCTTTGTGCGCGCGTTTGAAGGCATTTTTGATCTGATTATTTGGGAGCTCGGCCCGCTTGTGGTTGACCTTATCGGCATGCTCATTGTGCTTTTTATAAAAAACAGAACCATGGCGTTTCTGCTTTTGGCATGGACTGCCGTATTTATGGTGATCAATTATTTTTTTACCAAACACAAACTGCAGTATGACATTGCAAGCAGTTCAGCGGATACAAAAACCACTGCGCATCTTGCAGACACTATCACAAACAGCATCAACGTAAAGCTTTTTTCAGGCGCATTGTTTGAGCTGAATGCGTTTAAAGCCCTTACCAAACATCAGTTTTGGCTCAAAAAGAAAGCATGGACGCTTGATGCCTTTTTGGAATCAGGGCAGGCGCTTTTAATGATCGGGCTGGAGTTTCTCATGTTTTACATCGGCATTCGCTTGTGGAGGGAGGGGCGTTTTAGCGTGGGAGATTTTGTTATTATTCAAGTGTATCTCATTACTCTGTTTCGGAACATCTGGCATTTTGGGAGAATGGTCCGCCATTTGTATGAATTTTTGGCGGACGCAGAAGAGATGACCGAAATTTTTGAAACTCCGCATGAAATTCAGAATGCGCCGCGCGCAAAAACGCTGATGGTAAGCCGCGGCGAGATTGTTCTTAAAGGCGTTCGGTTTGGGTATGAGAAGGGCAAAAACGTGTTTCCGGAAATCAGCTTAAAAATTAAGGCGCAGGAAAAAGTTGCGCTTATTGGGCCCTCTGGCTCTGGAAAATCAACTTTTGTGAAATTGCTCTTCAGATTTTTTGATTTGAAAAAAGGCCAGATTTTTATTGACGGGCAGAATATTAAGCTCGTAACGCAAGAAAGCCTGCGGGAGCATATCAGCCTGGTGCCGCAAGAGCCGATTTTATTTCACCGTTCGCTGTTTGAAAATATCCGGTACGGAAGCAGGGATGTGCAAAATGAAGCGGTATACCGCGCGGCAGAACTTGCCCATGCGCATGAGTTTATTACAAAATTCTCCAAAGGGTATGAAACGCTTGTGGGAGAGCGCGGCATTAAGCTTTCCGGAGGCGAGCGCCAGCGCATTGCAATAGCGCGGGCAATTTTAAAAAACGCGCCGATTTTAGTGCTTGATGAAGCAACGAGCAGTTTGGATTCAGAATCCGAAGCCGCAATTCAAGACGCGCTTACTGTTCTGATGAAAGGAAAAACCGTTATTGTGATTGCACATCGGCTTTCAACCATCATGAAAATGGACCGGATTATTGTGATGAAAGACGGCGGCATTGAAGAACAGGGGACCCACGCCGAGCTTGTTAAAAAAGACGGCAGTTTATACCGCCGTTTGTGGAAACTTCAAGCGCAGGGCTTTATTGCGTGAAATATTTTCGCCTTTTACGCCAGTGCTTTTTGTAATTTTTTTATATCCTCATCAAACGAAAGCACCTCTGCGCCTGCCTGCTGTGTGCGGACATATAAAATAATATCTTCTATGTCAACATTTGTGTTTTGGTATGTGCGCAAGGCGGGCAATACAATTTCTTGATCTATAAGAGTGAAGTACGGAGTTTGTACAATTTTTAAGAGAGTTTCCGCAACACTTTTGTGCGGTATTTTATACACCGCAAGTAAAACATAGTTTACTTCTACAAGCATTTCAGGAGTTATCACAATTTTGACTTTTCCCGCTTGGGCGTCAATGAAATATTGTTTTGCCTCTCCAGCCTGTTTTTTATTGTCTTGAAGCAAAAATCGCAGATATACATTTGCGTCAATAAAATATGTCTTCATAGCGTACGCTTCTCTTTATAGGCATCTGCAAACGCTTTCCCGAGAGCCTTTTTTTCTAATTTTATCACCTCGCTCGGTGGCGTATCTTTCAGGGCATATTCTTTAAAAACTCCTTCAAGCTCCATTATATCTGGAACAGGCTCAAGAATGATCTGGTCGCCCTGTACTCTCATTAAGAGCTTGTTCATTTTATCTAAGCCAAACAGTTTTCTCACTTTTGCGGGAATGCTGATTTGCCCTTGTGAGGTAACGGCAACAAATTGCGGTATCATATTGTATTCGTGTATTATATTTTATAAACTATATTAACTTTATTTTATTGCATTACTTTTGTCAAACTCTATTACCACGCTTCCCTTGACACCCCCGCACGCGTTCTGCTAACGTCTCTAGGATATTATGAACCTTGGTAACCTAAACCAACTATCTTACCCATTCAGCTCTCTCGCCCTATTTTTTGCGGCGTTTATGGCTTTATAAAAGAGCATGTCAAAACCATGCTCTTTTAAATAGGAAAGCGCGGCGTGGGTGGTGCCGCCTTTTGAAGTGACGAACTCTTTCCATTCCTTCGCGCTTTTGCTGTTTTTTGCAAGCAGGTGCGCGCTTCCGATAAGCGTTTGTTCTGCAAGTGCGCGTGCATCGTTTTTAGTAAAGCCAAACGCGCGCGCT
>CAZHCQ010000133.1:0-5134 GCA_964531415.1 uncultured Gammaproteobacteria bacterium | reverse complement strand
CCCCTCAAATTTCAGCAGATATGACTATGTCCTGCCGCCCCCTCCCCGTGAGGGCGGCGTTGCGAACGCCATTTTTTGACTTTTCTCGCTACCGGCCGCGGGCCGGGGCCGGTAGCATCCTCCTTGAATTTTCTTTTTGAGAGCCCCGATTGTCTCCTTCGCAGGGGACCTACTATTCGAAGGTAGGCACCCTGCGTGGGAGGCTGTGGGGGACCGCGCGAGGGATTTTGATTTCCCGGACCCCTAATGGCACAATCCCGGGCGGGGACGTGTCCGGTGGGGGAATGGGACCCGCTGACCGAAGCACTCGGAGGCGGGACCGCTGTTTGATCTTGGGGGGTCAAACAGCGGGCGTGCACAAATGTTGCCTCTTGCGCACGCAGATTGTTTTTACCACATAAAGCATACGGCGTGCAAACAAAATAGTCGGGCGCGATAAATCGGGCCCCTACGAATGGTTGGTTCAATCATGTTGATTGAACCACAACTTTTTTTGCGAGATGAAAAGGAAGAATAGGCTGGACACATCGGGCGCGATACATCGCGCCCCTACACCGCAAATACAAAATACGGAGGCAAAAATTTGACTTTGCATTAAAGATATGTTAAAAATACAGGTTTTACTTTCAGGTTTATTATATATATGAAATTGTAGGGAACGGTCGCGACCGTTCCCTACGCATAACGGATAATTGTTTATGTCCGAAACACCTCTTGATGAACTACGGAAAGAATCTATCGCGGGTGAACACGTGCCATCGGCGAAAGAGAGCTACCTTGCAAGCAGGCTACGGGTGTACGAAGGCTTTGTGGGCGAGAACGAGCAGAAAGCGATGGAATTATCTTCCTCGCTTTATCAGGCGGTGAACACTGCCCCGCATCTTGCGAATGATTTTTTTGCGACTGCGCGGTTAAAAAACGGCGAGGCGATATATCTGCCGGTGCGTTTAGAAGGATATCCCAGCGAGGAGTACTGGCTGATTGAAAAGAAAGAAGAAAGCGATGAATCTCTGCCCGACGAAGAAGCGAGCGGGATTGACGAGAACAGATATGCCAAATCTGACACAGAGTACGAGGCAGAAGGCTACATTGTTGTGCATAAAGTTCCTTACGGATGGGTGAAAGCCGGGCAGAAATCCCAGCAGGGCGCGATTTCGCGGGTTATCCTGCGCCCGATTTCTGCCGAGGATGGGGCGAGCCAATCTGTGAAAGACAGCGCAGATGTAGAACGCGCGCCGCGGCGGACTCACGCGTTTACGGATGAGGGAACCGAATATGAAATTATGTATCTTGTGTTTGCGGGAGAACCGGTAAAAGAGGATTTTAAGCGAAATGTCGGCGGGGTTGAATTTACGCGAGAGCATCATGAGCGGCGCAAAGCGCTTTTAGGGATGATTTTTCAGTTTTTTCGCACTGATCCTTCTGTAAAAAAATCCAGAGATAAAGTGTTGGAATTTATGGAAGGGCGCGGCCTGCATGGGCAAGAATTTTTAGACATGGTTGGAAAAGATGAACAAGGAAACCAGATTTTGATTGAAGACATGATGGAACTCATTTATTTTGACGGGAGCGACCCTGAAATTACAGAACCGTTTGCAAATTTTTTAGAAAGAAACGGCATTACGATGGAGGAGCTGTACCGCATGCACACCGGTTTTGTAACCAAACACGTTGATGAACGCGTTCATTACACGTTTCGCGGTACGCAGGTAATCCGCATGCCCCAGTGGGTGTGGGAGAACGGGGAAAAAGGAATCACCATGACGCGGGACCGCCAGCTCCAGGGAGCGCTTGTAAAAATGTTTAAGTATACGCATTTCCCGCAGAGGCCGGAGCTTATTACGCAACTTGAAACATGGGCTCAAGAACCAGATGATCCATCCGAGTGGGCGGAAAATTTTCAGGCGCAGGAGCAGTTTTACTTTCTTGAAGATGTGCTTGCAAATGCACATGGGCAGATACTGGTGATTACCGAAGGCGAGATCAAAGCCGCGGTTTTAAACGCGCTTTTTAGGAACCGGAACATGAACGGCAAGCGCGTGTTTGTTGGGGCAATTCTGGGCATTACCATGTTTTCAAAAGAGATGGCGCGCCAGGTTGTGAAGGCGCGGCCCGCACAGATTCGTTTCTGTATGGATGCGGATTCATATCCGGTGCGGGAGCGGGCAGATAAAAACGCAGACAGCGAGCATGCGGTACTGCATATCGCATGGATGTTGGAGCATGCGATGAAGGAGTTGGATATAACCGATATAGATATCTCTGTGATGAGGCTTGCCGATGAGATACCGTCTTATCAAAGAGAAATCGGGGATAAAGATGCAGTATATGAACAACAGCTTGAAGAGCGTGTTTCCTCTCTCTCTGCGCAGGGAGCAAGCGGCGAGCTTTCAGAATTTAAATGCCTTGAAGAATTATGCGCTCTTTCAGGGTATGTGCCTCCTCCGAAAGGAGCGGACGACGTGGTTATGGAAAATTTAGGCGGGCCAAAGGCGGGATGGGAGAAGTTGGTGCGTGTATTTGAAAACGCGCGGAGTATTCCCGCATATCGGCAGGAATTGAACGTGCCAGCTGTTATGACCGACCTGCTTGCGCTCCGAAGGATGCTTCGGAAAAGCGTGCGTAAAGACAAAATTGCGCGTGAGCGCGGGCTTGAAAGCGACGTTTCTGAAGAAGAATTTCAGGGCGCAAAGGAGATGTTGAAAGAATTTGAAGAACTCTGTAACCATTTTATGTGGGACTGTTACCGCGCGCCAAGCTTACATGCCCTGCCGGCTGATATGCCATCCATAAGAAGGGGCAGAAAAATTTTTGACTCTGAAAGGTTTGCTATCAAAAATTTGCTTACCGAAAAATTAGTAACATTACATACAACGCTGGAGCATGAGCCTGCCGAGGAAGATGAAGATTCAGAAAGGTCTTTGGTTGAACTGCCGGGAGATATTGCGCTTGATTGCGTGTGCGCAGAGGATTTTGATCAGGAGATCACGGGTGCTGATGAGGGTGGTGCTTCCCGTTCGCTCTTTAGCAGTGCTCCGATTGCGCTTCATGGGGTGAAAAGTTCTGCCGTAAAAAAGCTTTCGGCGCTTTCTTTTGATCTGCATAACAACATTCAAAAAATTACGAACGATAAGGAGATATGCGCTTTGATTCCAAAGCTTGCCCGTGGGTACCGTATTGTAACAGGGAAATCAGAGCAAGATATTCAAGAAGATTACGAAATGTTTTTGAAAGAAACGCCGGAGTGGAAATTTTATGCCTATCTTGCCTGCGCGCAGATTGAGCAGGGGTATCGCGTGAAGGACGACTTTTCGTTTCAGATCCTTGAATTTATTGAGAACAAAGAAGGAAAAACTGTGAAAATACCGCCGGTGCTGGCAATTACCAAGCAGGGCGTGCATGGAACGATTTTAAGGCGCATTATTGTGCTTGAAGGAAATGGAAGCGCATCTATCGCGGCAATAACGCGCCTGTTTCGCCCGGCTGTATCTGGGGACGAGTCTGGCGAGAACGAGGATGGCCGCATGCACGGGTGGGGGAGTGCGGAAGTTGGCAGTGAGCTATTGAACTGGTGGAAAGCGCCTGTTTTACAAAGAGCGCATATGCAAAGCGTAGAAAACTTGTTGAAGGAACGTATGCAAGCTGGAGCGCTGTGGGGGAACATAGAAATTCTTTCTCGCGCATACGGATCTTGCGGCAATGAAGCAGTGGAGCAAGCTTCGGTAATTCTTTGGGAAGGGCTTTTGTATTTTTTTCACGAACTAGAATTGAGAATGAAGGATATTACAAAGGTTGATGAAGTAGCTTTTGACAATGAATTTTCAGAGAATTTTGGCTCCCATCTGAACAGAGCATTAGAAATTATCAGCAAGATGCCGGATGGGGAGAGAGGCGCCTTCGCGGATTGTAAAGATGAAGTATGCGCGTGGTATGAAAATATAAAGAATGTGCTGAAGCCAATTTTGACTGTGCAAGAAAGTACAAAACCATCTAAGAAAAGAAAGCAGGTTGAAACGGTCATGGGAGAGGCAAAGAAAACATTGTCGGATATTTTTAAGGAAATGCCGTACTCAAACAGATTGCCTTTATGGCTGAAGCGGGACGAGTTGGCACTACTGCTTCTTTATGGAGAAAACGCGTTTAGAACGATACTGAAACTGCCGACAGAGGGCGTAAAGACGTATTTGTCCGATACTCTTCTACGGATTAAAAGTACAGAGCAGAAATTTGCCGAGGATGAAATAAACAAAAGGTCATCACGGCTTAACGATATGCTTAATAGCGCGCGCTGGCAGGGTATAACAGGGGATACGGCATCGCGGTATTTAATGGTGGTTACATCAAGTGATTTGGATCGCCTGCGGAGTACCTTGCATGATAGGCGTATTTTAACAGACGCAATGCGCGAAGGGTGGTATGAAGCAAATTTTGCAACTGGTACAGCAGGAGCGCCTGCTCCTGTGTTTCAAGAAGGAGCGCTTATGCTTGCCGTGCTTGGCGCGGATCGCGAGGTGACAGAAATGCGCTTTGTGCCCCGCGCGCTGGAAGGAAATGAAATGCCGTCTACTCCAGTTTCTCTGGATGGGCGTGAAGTAACACAGCGCCGTTTATTTTTAGCAGATCGTTTATCCGATGCACAAGGGAGTACTTTAATTGTATGGCCAAGCGAGCTTTCTGCCTTGCAAAATTTTAACGCCGGCCCCTGTGTTGGGTTAAACGGAGCGCGGTATGATATTTCAGATAATCTGGTGCGCCGTTTGTTGGAATTTTCGCCAAAAGACATTGTTATTGCTCTGCCCAAGGGCGATGAAGGAGAAAACCGCCGCGCGGACGCAGAAGCGCTGAAGGAGCGGATTGCGCGCGTTGCGGCAGAAATGAGTGAGGAGGGCGGCGCAGGAGGAGAGGTTGTTGTGGTCGTCAAAACGCATGAAGATGTTTCATAAAGCAAGCAACTTTTTAAGCTTCTCCTCTGCTTCGCGCAATTTTTCTTTTTTCTCGTTGATAACGCTTTCTTTCGCGTTTTGAAGAAATGCAGTATTTGCAAGAGTTTTTTTCAGCTCTGCGCTGTAGGCTTTGAGCATCTCTGTTTCTTGGCGAATTTTTTGAAGATCAACCGGCGTTTCTGCTGTTTTTG
>CAZHCQ010000132.1:0-7490 GCA_964531415.1 uncultured Gammaproteobacteria bacterium | reverse complement strand
ATAAAAACGGGCACACCATACCCGTTCCTCTTCGGCCACAACTGTAATGGCCGCTCACTTTCCTCGGCAAGATATTAAGCCTTTTTAAAACGGCGCTTGCTGTCTTTGGATATGTATTATGTATTAGGATACTATCTCAATTGGCATAGGGCTGTCAAGCCTCAATGCACTGTGGTGGGGGGGTAACCCCCACCACCCCTTACCTGTTTGTGATAGATTATAACCCATCATCCTCAAAAATAACGCTCCCTGCAATGCTTGTGTTACTATCCATTGGCTTGCTGAAAGTTACAGAGTTATTATCTTCGTGCAATTCTTTCACCTTATCTTCTGGATCAACCACAAACGTAATCGGGAGTGACGAGGCTTTGCCGACCATGATGAAGGAAGCGCCGGTGGGAAGATTTTTGAATGTCTTCTCTCTCGGTTCCTTGCCCTCTTCTTTGATTTGTAGGATAAACTGGCCTGAAGCAATGCCACCTGCATTAAAAACTCTGATGAAATACCTATAGAAACCTTTCCTCGTTTCTTTAAACGACAAAGGAAGCAGAACAAAATCTGGAAGCTCAAGAGGAAGTTCTTGCTGTTTTACTGAACCCGAAGATATTCTACCCACCACATTTGCGTCATCTAAAGTAATTGCTCCGCTTGCATTTACATCGCCTGTTAACTTCTGAAGCAGGGTCAACTGCGCTGAACCGTCAAGATAAGAAAGTATGAGAGCCACATCGTCTGAAGTAATTGCCCCATCTAAGGTAACATCTCCAAGCCAGATTGGGGGCATAAGCGCTTCATCAGAGGTAATGCTCTTTTGTGCCATCTGCTTCACAATCAGTACGTCGCTTGTATCCACTCGCAAGTTGATGTTGAGGTCAGCGGCGAGTACTTCCTTCTGAATCTTTGGATCATTGAGGTTAAGCTCGCCAAAATGTTCTGCAAGAAATAGAACGCGATCCGCATCAAGCTGATTAATCAAGCCGTCTTCATTCACATCCCCCAAGAGAAGCGGCAATCGCGTATTTGAAAATACGTGATTGATCACCGCATCAAGTATCAACGCGTCAGATCTCTCTACTCTTATATTTGCATTTACGTCGGCGGCGAGCTTTTGAAGCGAAGAAAGATCGCCTTTGCCTGCAAGAAAGTTTTCAATAAGATCTTTGTCTAATACGTCAATCAGATGATCATTATTTACATCGCCGCTTAAAAGAGACAAATCGTTTCCCTGAATAGTCCCGCTCGCGCCTGCTTGTGTGAAGAGCCAGTCTGAACGATCAACAGCACTGTTCTGGTTGGCATCTGCCCGCCTTTGCTCTTCTCCAGTGAGCGGCACCACTCCGCTTAAAGCATCCTTAATACGGTCTGCATCTTCCTGTCTAATTGCACCATCAGCGTTGATATCACCAAAAGAAATTACCTTTATTCCTTTCGCTAAACTATTATTTTCCTCGTTTTTTTCGAGAATAATCTGCGTGCTGTCAATTTCAAGGGAGATGGTATGGTCCCCTGCGTTTTCACTTAAGCCTGAACTTTTCCGCTCAAAGCCGCGTCTTTCCCCTGGCGCCAGAAGCAGAGAAGTTGAACTCATCACATCTTCAACAACTTTATTGCCATCTAAAACTAACTTAATTTTTACTCCAACCAAATCAACCGCACTATCTCCCACATTCGCAATTTCATAAAGAACATTTACCTCTTGGAATTTGAGTGGCGCAGAAGGATCAAACGCGATACTTGCAACAGCCAAATCCGGCTTTAAAGGAAATACTTGCTCCATAAGCGGATAATTGTCGTAACCAGTAATAACTTTTAAATTTGAATTGTAGATAATATAGGGCGTGTCTCCTCTTTTATCATGATTAGCATCAACGCCTGTATAATCGCTCCAGTAGTTTCCAGTCTTTCCGTCATCAAAGGTGGTTTTTGATACGACATACGCAATGAGACTTCTTGCGTTATTGATGAAATCATTCTCAATCACATGGTTGCCTG
Source organism: uncultured Gammaproteobacteria bacterium (assembly GCA_964531415.1). GTDB lineage: Bacteria > Patescibacteriota > Patescibacteriia > UBA9629 > CAZHCQ01 > CAZHCQ01. The sequence goes on along the minus strand of CAZHCQ010000132.1, from coordinate 5,498 downwards.
CGTTCGCCCCGTCGTTCAGCTCAACCCCGTTTTTATTATCAGCAAATTTGTTATGCGTGATAAGATTATTTTTATTCATGCTTGCGTTGAGATTCAGGCCTTTTGTGCTGTTTATAATAGTATTGCCGGATATCACATCCTCTTGCACGTTTGCAATATAAGCCCCGTAATTAAAGTGGGTAATGCTATTTCCGAGAATACGATTTTTCGTTACCCCGTCTGGAGGAGGCGCGGCTGTATCATAATTCAGCAGATAAATTCCGATGTCGCCCAAATCTAAAGTATTCATGCCGCGCAATTCATTATTTTCAATGATAGTCCGCGCTATGGTCTTTTGCTTCCCATAAAATGCAATTCCTTCAGGATATGTAGTTTGTACTGATGGAGTCAAAATGGCCATGTTTTTAATGCTCGTTCCAGCTGAATCCTTCACAATGATAGCCGCTTCAGTGTAGTTACGAAGCGTTATATTTGAAATGATCGTGCCGTCGGTGCCAAGCCTGATCAATAATGGATCAACCGAAATACCAAAGTCAAGTTTACTATCCCCTTCCATAATAACGGTTTTTTGATCAACGCCTGTCAATGTAATGTTCCTCTTTTGAATGAGTACCTTCTCGCGGTATATACCCGGTTTTACCAAAACCTCATCTCCAATAAGTACCGCGTTGATTCCTGCTTGTATTGTCGTAAAATTACCTGATCCATCTTGCGCCACAACAACTTGGACCGGAATATTATGAACCATGATCGTAATACTATCCTCTGCTTCATACTGGCCATCTTGAACGCCCAGCTTGAGCGCATATGATCCATCAACAACGGATGCGGTATTCCAATCAAACTCAATAGGCGTGCTTACCGGAGCAGAAGCTATCTCGTGCCACTCTTCTTCTGAATCTTTCTTGTAACGTAAGCGCCATGTTTGGCCTCCTCCGGCAACGCCGGTAATTGTAAGAACTCCACGGAATGCCTCTCCTTGTTTGGGAGATGTGATAAGCGCATTATCAATATTCACTTTTTTTATGTCCTGCGCATAATTTTCTCCTGATCCCAAAACAACGATCTTTATGTAATAGGCGCCGTCAGGCATTGAAAACGTATTCCAGTCGTAAGAAATTGTTGGGCCTGAAATTGCGCCGCTTGCGAACTCTTTCCATACGCTCTCCCCTATCTTTTCCGCGTACAATTTAAAGCTCGTTCCCCTTTTGGTATCTGCCTGAATAGTCACTCTTCCCTTAAGAACATCGTCATGCGCGGGAGAGCGCATCTGAACTGTCGGCACGTCGCCGTGAATTTTTACCGCTTTTTCTAAATTCGCCCTGCCATATCCAAATATTTCATCAAAACCAACGGCACCAATATCGTCTGCGCTCATTCGCAGGATCTGCCTCACTTCATCGGAGCCATAGCCGGGAGATTCTGCCTTGATCACCGCTACAATACCGGATACAGTCGCGCTTGCTACCGATGTCCCTGACGCAATAAAATAGTTCGTCAGGTAAATATCGTCCTTATAATATTTTTGGAAGTACGAATTATTCGCTAACGGCCCGAGAATAAACTGCCCCGGGGCCCCAACATCAAACCGAGGTCCCTTGAGAACCTCCATATACTGCGCATCATGAGCAGTTATAGCAGTTGCGTTCACAACAGTGTCAAAAGAAGAGGGTACCCTTATTTCTGATGCGGCGGCGGTTATTGCTATAACTCCCGCCTCATAAATCACATCAAATGCCTCATGGAGCGTCTCATCAACCGGCGACCCAATCCAGCTATTGTTCGCTATGTCTGCATTAATGAGCGCGGCGTAATACACAGCACGGGACAAGTCCACGGTTGTTCCAGAGCCAATACTGCTTAAACCCTTTGCCGCCGCAACTCTGCTCTGAAAAGCAATGCCCACGATTCCCTGTTTATTATTTGCCTCTGCGGTGATCACTCCGGACGCATGGGTTCCATGCCCATACGCGTCCGAAGGATCGTTATCTTCTTGCCCGTCGTCGTTAAATACAAAATCCCACCCTCGCAGATCGTCAATAAATCCATTTTGATCATCGTCTTGCCCGTTCCACTCCTGCGGCTGAATAATGCCGTCGCCTTCACCAGGATCTTTCGTGCCCGGTTTTCCATCAACTCCAACGTCTTCGCCGGGGTTCACCCAAACGTGGTTGCGAATGTCTATATGGTTATAGTCTATGCCGCTATCTACCACGGCAACCAGCACCCCCTGCCCCACTTTTGGGGCGATGTTCCACGCTTCCGGCGCATCAATGTCTGAATCGGGCTTGCCTTGTGTTCTCCCTGTTCCTGAATAGGGAAAACTCTGTCCAGTATTATTCAAATTCCACATTTCACGATAGAGAGGGTCATCTGTGGCGGCACGAAACGCATAATTCAACTGCGCGCGCGAAACTGCAGGCTGGCTTTTGAGCGCGTCAAGAAAACGGCTCGTCGGCTGATCGGCTACGCCATTGCTCCAGAGCTTTCCTTGTATTTTTTGTGACGGAACTTCCTTCATCAAATTCCTGCCCTCTGCAAGAGCGGCGCTCTGCACTGAAGAAGATTTGAGAAGCACAACTTTTTCCAACCCGCGCTTTTTGTAGAGCATATCAAGCGTGCGGCATCGTTTCATTGCCGATTCATTGCGTCCATAAATTTTTTTGAGTTGTGCATCGGATAATGTTTGTGATTGAGGATACAGCGGCCTCACTTCACTCACCGGATAGGCTTTAAAAACACGCTCTAGTTGCGCTGACTTTGCAAAAGCGTTGATGGCGGATACTGATACAAGCCGCGTTTTTGGAGCCGGCGTAGATTTCAACTTGATAATTACTTCTCCCGGAGCATGCTGAAATAATTGTAAAGCCTCATCCGATGACATCTGTGCGGCCACAGAATTCTGTTCTTGTGCGTGCACAAAGCGCAGAGTGTTTAGCCCAATTGAGAGCACAGATGCCACAAGACCCGCACATACTGCGACGGAGAGTAAAGTCTTTAGTTTTTTGTTCACTCTCCACGCGTATGTTTTTGTCCGTAAAAATTGATACAGCATATTTTGAGTATTTTTGAGAACCGTAAAACATACACCTCCACTCTCTTCAAACCCCCGCTCCGATCCTCCATGCTCACGGCTCATCAATACAAATAAGTAAGTAAAGTTATAAAATCTACTCTTGAGCACATTAAAGCAACATGATAAATCCTATACCAGAACCTAAATATAAAAAATGTCAATAAAAATTGACATTTTTCGCTTTCTCAAGGCTTATTTGAGATATTTCTGCTTATTGACGTTATGTTCATCTAATGTTTTGCTGAAAATTGTTGTGCCCTCTGGCGAAGAAAGATAATACCAAAATTCATTTGGTTCCGGATACATTGCCGCTTTTAATGAATCAATGCCAGGATTTGCGATTGGCCCAATTGGAAGCCCGGTATACTTATAGGTATTATAACGCGAATCAATGCGTGTTTGTTCTAAAGTCAGGCGTGGGTTATTTCCCTTAATAATATAATTGACGGTCGCGTCTGCCTGAAGAGGCATTCCTTTTTCTATACGCCTCCAAAAAATATCTGAAACCTTTGTTTTATCCTCATACGTGCGCACTTCTTTCTCAAGCAAAGATGCCATCACCACAATTTCTTCAATGCTCTTTCCGCTGGATGTGGCGGCATCCCGCATCTCTTGGGTAAATTTTTTATCAAACGTAAACAGCATTTTTTCGATAATACGATCTGGCGCCGCATCTGCAAAAAAACGATAGGTGTCTGGAAATAAGTACCCTTCTAAGCTATATTCACTCTTAAGCGCATCAGGATCATCCTCGGATATTCCTTTTCTCTTGGATTTGTTTTCCTCAATAATGATGTCCGGCACATCGTAGATTCCGTCTGAAATCAATGCCTTGCTTTTAAGAAGATACTCCCGCAAAGCAAGTTTTGAAAATTCTCCAGGCTTCATAAAGCCTTTCTGCAAAAGATACGCGTCCATATCGTCAATAGTCCACCCTTCAAGAAAGGTAAGGCTCACTTCCTGCGGCTTTACCCCTTGAGTGAACATGGCAAGAAGCATTGAAAGATCACCATTTTTGAGCGTATATTCACCGCTCTTGAGCTTGCCCTGTACTCTTTGTGCAACCACAAATGCCTTAAAAACAGTTTCACTTGAAATCGCGCCTCTCTCTTTTAAATGCTGTGCAATCACCGCAACGCTCTCTCCATCTTTAATCATGAACGGTTTTTCGCCGCCATGCACACGCATACCCTGCTGAATTGCAAAAAACACAAAAATTCCGGCGAGTACACACACACCAGCGCCAATTTTTAACAACAACATAGAGTGCTTATACTTCAGATTTTCAACCTTATTAATTTTAGAAATCCCTGCCCAAGAAGGGTTTGGGGCAAACGTGTTCTGTTTTTTGAATCTATCCATCATAAATATTTTTCAAGTCCGTTATCCTCCATTTTTTTGACAAGCAGGCGGACGTCTTCAGATCTGTCAATCGCGCAGACAAGGAGAGCATCAGGGGTTTCTACAATAGCAACATTCTCGAGGCCGACCGTTGCAATGAGCTTTCCCGTTTCAGAATACGTAAAAATATTGTTGGAATTTATGCTGATATGGTTTTGAGGCACACACGTATCTTTGATCTCATGCGCTAAACGCGAAACATTCTTCCAATGCCCTACATCAAACCATGTAAAATGAGCAGGGAGTACATACAGATTATCCATTTTTTCTAAAAGCGCATAATCTATTGAGGTATTGTGCACGCGGGCATATTCATCCCTTTCCTTTACAGAAGAGGCGGGCGCACAATGTGCAATTCCTTCTAACACCGCCATCTGTGGGCCCCAAAATTTTCTGTAGCTTTCTATAAGCGCATCTAATTTCCATACCACAAGAAAAATATTCCATACATAGTTGGAAGAAACTACAAATTGCTCGGCTGTTTTCAAATCAGGCTTTTCAATAAAGCCGCCGCTTTGAAAATAATCCTCTCCCAATTTTTTACCAAGCTTGATATAACCGTATCCAGTTTCGGGGTATGGAGGAAAAACGCCAATTAACACAGCGCTCTTCGGGTCGGTATTCATAATCTCTCCCGCACGCCTTACCTGTACACCAAACTGATCCTCCTGTTTTATATAGGCATCAGAACTACAGAGCAGAACTGTTTCATCAGGAAAGCGAGTGAATAATTTGAGTGCGGCAAGGCCAATTGCGGCGGCATTGCCGTTTGAAAACGGTTCAAGAATAAATTGAGCTTCCGAGATATCGTGCCTGCCTTCTTTGATAACATCAGCGTATTCCCTTGTGGTAAGTATAAAAATATCTTCCGCCTTCAAAATAGTACGCAATCGCTGATAGGTTGCGTCAAAAAGCGTCTGCTCTCCGGAGATCACCCGAAATTGCTTTGGCTTCACTTTTCGTGAAATCGGCCAGAGGCGCGTACCTAACCCTCCACACAAAATAAGCGCTTTCATAAGTA
>CAZHCQ010000131.1:0-3052 GCA_964531415.1 uncultured Gammaproteobacteria bacterium | reverse complement strand
TAAAATCAATAATATGGCGTGGGGTGCGAAACATACCCGCATCGCCCTGCGATTGCAAACAGGAGAGCAGATATTCAAACGCGTTGCCCAAGGTTTTCGCTGTGATCGTACGAAAAATTATCAATCTCTTTTAAAAAGAGCGAAAGCGTTTCAGGGTTTCTATATGGTAAAAATGCGTCTTTAGAAATATCGCGGAAAAGCTGGGGAAGTTGTTTGGATTTGGAGAATGAGGATATCGCGCGGACATACATATCAATCCGCTCTTGCCCCGAGTATCGTTTATCAAGAAGTTTGTGCCATGCAAAATCTTTCAAGTCATCGGTGAAAAATTTTGCCTTGCCACCCAGTTCCTCTGCCTTTTGGTCCATATCGTCCATAAATTTATACACAAGCGCCGTGGTTATTTGCTCCACTTGCGCTTTTGGGTCTGGCACTTTGCCGACAAGAATTTGCCTGCACGCGTCAATTTTTCGTTTTGTGGTTGTGTCGAGCATAATTTTCCAAAACTTTCTTAAATATTTCACCCCTCGGACCACTTATAACATCATTATCTGCAAGCATCGTCGATTTAACAGTATCCCATATTGCTTGCTTGAATTGGTTTTGAGTAAAAAAAATTTTTATATCGGCAACAAAAAATTCAATAAATTTTTCAAGAGTAGTCAATCCAATTCCGCTATGCGTGATACGCCACGGGTTTATGTTAATACCAGTAATTCCAGCTTCTATTTTGGGGTATAGAGTCATTCGTTGAAATTTGGGGTAATCTTCTTTGAAGTATGTAAACATCACTTGATCAAGTAAAACTGTGCAAGCCAAAGCACAGTGAAAAAGCATGTAGTCCTCGCATGGTATATGCGATAAATTTTCTGGCTTCAAATTTTGAATAGGAATATACACACCTTCTCTGGGGTGATTGTGGGCATCAGTTTTTTTCACCCATTCATTAAACTGATCACGGAAACGATTGTAGTAATACTCTTTAGGTTCCATAATTCATTTCATATACTATAGAGGAACACCTTTAAAAACATGGTATCATATATGTTGCATATTAAGCAAAAAGATAAAAATACATATCACACATGAAAAAATCTGCACTTCGTTTTGGATTGCGTTCTTTAGAACGCGGTCTTCATGGATCAGGCCTTTCAAAAGCCGAGTATATACGCATGCAATCAGTTTTGATGAAAAAGAAAGGATTTTCTTTGAAGGAGATTATGTCAGTCACGGGAAAAGCACAAGTTTCTATTCAAGGCTGGATTACGGAATTCAATCAGCATGGAATTGATGGATTGAAAACAAAGCAACGTAGCCATCATCCTCGCTCGATCCTTTCCGTTCAAGACAAAGAGCGCATCAAGCAGATGATGACTGGACGCAAACCGCATGAATACGGATATTCTGGTGATTTTTGGTCAGTCCCTGTGCTGAAGCAATTGGTAAAGGACAAATTAAAGGTTGAATACAAAACAGCAAAAGCCTATAGAGATTTATTTGCCTATTGTGGGTATTCCTATCAGAAAGCCGAGTTTGTTGATAAGAGAAAAGACAGTCAATCTCAGTGGCATTTCAAAAAGCGCTTTGAACAGAAGCTTAAAAAAGGGGGTATCTCGATGTGGTGGTAGCTGATGAAGCAAAGATTCAGCAAGAGCCGAACGCCTGTTACCGATGGAATCCGAGAGGTAAAACTCCTATCGTGCGAGTGGATCGGAACAAACGAAGGAGCGTGAGTATTTTTGGTGGGTTATCCTTCGTGACGAAGCGAGTTATCACTCATTTCTGTGTTTGGCAGGAATCTTCGCAGACGATAGTATTTCTTGAGAAGATTAAAAAGCACTGGATGAAGCTTAAATGCGAACTCAAGCGAACTGCTCCCATTCTCATTGTTTGGGATGGAGCGCTCTGGCATCGGAGTAAAGAAGTAAAGAAATGGTTGGACGCGAATCATGGTGTCGTAGAGCTCATGCGCTTTCCAGCGTATAGTCCAAATCTCAATCCGCAAGAGAAGGTCTGGAAAACGCTTCGCGCACATCTTTTCAGCAGTCTTGTGAGAGATCCGTTTGATCTGACCGTCATAAAAGCAAAACGCTTCTTTACAAACAAAAAATTCTATTACCAGTTCGTCTGAAATACCATACGCTTAAAAGTGTTTGTCTATAATTAACCGGCACATAGTCCTTTACATATTCCGGCACGGTTTCGCGCCAGCCGATTCCTTGACAAACGCACGCTATTTTTGATATACTGCCGTTATCACGATGAGAGGCTACCCGAAGGGTTTTGTCCCAAGGTTATGCCTCTTTTTTATTTTTATGTAATTTACCTTTTGTGCCGTTTAAAAAAGTGATACTTTCGGTGAATTGTCTCAATAAAGAAGAAAAACGAAACTTATTAGGAATTATCAGGCGTTTCAATTTTTTATTGTTGTATAGATATTCAACAAGACAGTGAAAATCCCCATCACCAGTTACAATTACCGCTTTATTGTAATTTTCATATTGAATCATAGCATGCAAAACAAGTTCAGCGTCAACATTGCCTTTGTGCGTATCGTCAGGTAGTTTTAGAGTGGGTTTAAAAATTAACACATAACTAGCTTCCTGCAAAAATGTATAAAGCGCTTGGTTATTCTGTACATATCCAATAAAAATATAAGCTTTCGTTATCCAAAAACGATCTTTCAGATATTGCCTGAATTTAACAAAATCTAAAAGCCATCCTTGATTGCGAATTGCCAAATAGAGATTTTGGCTATCTATAAATGCATAATTGTTTTCTTTGTCTTGCATATATTTACTTCATATACTGATTAACCGGCACATAGTCCTTCACATATTCCGGCACGGTTTCGCGCCAGCCGTTGAGCGCTTTAAATTCTTGCATAGAAAAGGCAGGATACACATTGAGTTCGCCGTACTGTTTGCTGTTGATGATTTCGCGAAAGCGGTCATCGGCTACATACGCCTTTAGGTAGTTTCTGATATACGGCACATATTTGCTTTCTGGCTTGTAGATTGAGATAAATTTTTCGCATTCTTCTTCCAGCTTT
>CAZHCQ010000130.1:0-9298 GCA_964531415.1 uncultured Gammaproteobacteria bacterium | reverse complement strand
CGCCGAGGTGGAGCAACAAGGACTGCACGTGATGCAGATAATTACGCAGACGACGAGAAACGCCGATAGTATGAACTCACCAACCCAAGGCGTAAGCGTGGGCACGCTTTCTCTCAATACTTATGCAAGCGCAAATAACCCTACTCTTTTTGATCTTGACAGCGTCAGCGGAGTAATTCGCATCAAAGAAGGGGCAGGGGCGGTTGTTCCGCTCACCAACTCGCGCGTGAGCGCATCAGCTTTAAATTTTCAAAATTTTTCCCGCTCAAGCACGCCGGGCATAATCCGTATTTCGTTCACGCTCACGCACGTTAATCCATCAGGGCGAAATGAATATAACTTTTCAAAAACATTTTACGCAAGCGCATCGTTGAGAGCGCCGTAATTACATTCGCCACACGCATGTTGTTTTACCCCCAACAAAAAAAACAGTATACTAACAAAAGCGGATATATCACACTGGTAAGCATGCTCGTTGTGAGTGCGGTTGGCGCGGCAATTGCGCTTTCGCTTCTGCTCTTAGGCGTAGGATCATCTCGAACAAGCTTCGCGGTTGAGCAATCAAACCAAGCCAAGGCGCTTGTAAGCGCCTGCGCCGAGGAAGCGCTTCAAAAAATCAGAGATTCTGTGTCCTTTGAGGGCAGTGGCGGACTTTCTTTAGGGCAAGGGACATGCAGTTATACCGTCACAAGCCAAGGCGGGCACAACCGTACAATCACCGCCTTTGGCACGGTCGGTACAGTTATAAGAAAAGTAAACATTATAATCAATAAAATTACTCCCGCGATTCAGGTTGTTTCATGGCTGGAAGTCGCAGATTTGTAATTTTCATATCTTTTTAGAGCATACTCAAGCTCGTTCATCATTTATACTTAATAATTTTAATAACCAATACTCGTATGAAAAAATTATTGCATGCCGTATGCACGTTCATATACAGGGGCAAAAATGCACAGAAGGGCTTTACGCTTATTGAAATTCTGCTCGTTGTGGCCGCCATTGCAATTTTGGCAGGCATTGTTATTTTAGCAATCAACCCGAACAAACAGCTCGGTAACACACGAAATGCCCAGCGCCGCGCGGATGTAAATACCATTTTAAACGCCGTGTATCAATACGCAATTGATAACAACGGCACCATGCCCGGCGCGATTGATGCAGTAACCGCTTCATCACAAGTCTTGGGGACTGCGGGATCAGGCTTGGATGTAACCTGCACCGCAACAACCACTGTTGCCGCTGGGGTTGACCTTACCGCAACTCTTGTGCCGACGTATATCGTCAGTATTCCAAAGGATCCCTCAACCGGCACTGCGGCAAATACGGATTATTACATCAATAAAGACGCCAATGGGCGCATCACTATAGGCGCCTGCGATCCGGATCAAAGCGCAACAATCAGCGTAACAAGATAAAATTTATTTTTCTTTTAAGCACTTCACTTTTCACCATGTACTGCAAACTTGATGCTCTTGACAAGGCAAAAACCGATTTTCTGTTGCTTGCCTCTCACCAGCTTCGGACGCCACTATCTACAATGAAATGGTATCTTGAAATGCTTTTGGCAGGCGATGCGGGAAAGTTGAATAAAGAGCAGAAAAAATATTTAGACGAAATTTATAAAGGCAATCAGCGCATGGTTGAGTTGGTCAACGCGCTCTTGAATGTTTCTCATCTTGCGCTTGGCACATTCGCGATGGATCCAGCCCCAACAAACATTATTGGTATTGCAAAAACTGTCGTCAAGGATATTCGTCTGATGGTTGAAAAAAAAGAAATTGTGCTTAAAGAGCAATACGCCGCCGGCTTTCCTCAAATAAATACAGACCCCAAGCTTATCCGGATTATCTTCCAAAATCTCATTTCTAATGCCGTAAAATACACGCCCAAAAAAGGAAAAGTGGCAATTGAAATTTGCTTATCTGATAATAATGTCAAAAGCCAAATGTCAGATGTTCTTATTAAGGTCTCTGACACCGGTTATGGAATTCCAGAAGGACAGCAAAAGCAGATATTTACCAAATTATTCCGCGCGGACAATGTGAAAGAGAAAGATGTAGAAGGCACTGGTCTTGGGCTCTCTATCGTCAAATCTATTATAGAGCAGATGAGAGGCACTATCCGCTTTGAGTCACAAGAAAATAAAGGCACAACATTTTATGTTACCTTACCCGCAACCGGAATGAAAAAGATATCTTTATGATATCTTTTTTGGAGTGAGCAGTTACTCCCCTGCTTATTGCGGCGTGCAATAGTTTATGCTTTAACGAGAGGGCATACAACGCGAAAATTTTGACACAATGCAGAATTTCACGTACTTTATGGTGTTCATGGAATAAGCTAACATGGGCATAAAATTATTCTTTAATTTATGAAAAGAGCGGCAGGCAACAATGAAACTATAGGGGCATTAGAAATACCGCAACCGACAGAGCACGCAGAGCAAGGCAATCAACGGTGGATCTTTTTACGCTCATGGCAGCCGCCCCTTCCTTCCAACGAAGTACAAGAACTGGCAGAACGCATCTTCAACTTACGTTCAGAATGCAGAATGATTCTTGAGGAAGATATTCTTCCCTGCCTAGAAGGCGGTGCCGAAATGCTTATCGACCGCATAGAGAAAAGCCGCGAGGAAAACAGCGCTCTTGAAAAATCAGTGCAGTTAGACGCGCAAACGGTTCCGGATCAGGAAAAATACAAAATAGGCTTTATCTTGTATCAGCTTAAAAACAGATCGCATCTTTTAAAGACGCTTGAGGAACTCATTCAATGTGCTTCGGATCCGGATATTGCATATACGGCTTATAGGCAATTCATACAATGCGATGCGGAGATGACAAAAAAAATTAATACACTGATAGAACATAACTTAAGGCTTGTGGCACACTGTGTGCTGAATCAGAACATCAAAGATGATGATTTTTTTGATTATCTGCACGAAGGCGTTATCGGCTTCAAAGAGGCGCTTGAGCGATACAACCCATACCGCGGAACCCAGCTAAGCACCCATGTGGTGTGGTGGATTAACCGGGATATAGTTCGGGCGCTCCGCAGAAAAGGATCAACTATCCGTTTATCTCACAGCGTTCATGATCAGCTGAAAAAAATAACCATGGCTACGGCGCGCGCCGTACAAGAATTTAAGTGTGAAAATCCGACTCACGAACAAATCGCCTCTATCCTTAACGTAGATCCGGAAATTATTGAAGAGTATCTGCAACTGCCCTACACCATATCACTTGAAACACCTCTCAAAAACGACCATACACAAGAGATTCAAACCACGCTTCAAGAGCATATCGCCGATCCGTATGTAAACGATTTCACAGAGCGCATAGAAACAACACTATACACACAACAACTATTGAATACACTCACTCCAAGAGAGCAAAAGATAGTTCGCATGTACCATGAATACGGCATGACATTAAGTGAAATAGGCGCCGTATATGGACGATCCAGAGAAAGAATACGCACCATCCTTCGAGAAATAACAAAGAAATGCCTTGAATTTAGGGAAAAACACGAATCGTAAAAAAACCCACTGCTCTTGAGCGGCGTGTTAAAGCGAGCAAAGTGCGGTATGCTTAGTGCATCGCAAGAGCTTATTTATTATGAAGAATACAACAAAATTTTCTCTTGGCTTTTCAACGCTTAATAAAGAGGTTGCGCTGAAAAAATTACGTGTTGAAGGAGGCATACCGCAATGGCTGTGCGGAACCTTGGTAAGAAACGGACCCGCTCAATTTGAGGCAGGCAGAAACAAATTACGGCACTGGTTTGACGGATTTGCCATGCTTCATGCATTCTCTTTCGAGTACGGCGCTGTTTCCTATACAAACAAATTCTTAGCAACCAAGGCGCGTGCGTATGCACAGGCAACAGGAACCATCGGCTATGCTGAATTTGCAACTGATCCGTGCCGTTCCATCTTCAAGCGCTTTGCGCAGTTGTTCTTCCCCAAAATAACCGACAATGCCAATGTGAATGTTTCAAAAATCGCAGATACGTTTATTGCGCTCACGGAAACTCCCCTTCCCATTGCATTTGACATGAAAACCCTCAACACGCTTGGCGTTACGCCGTATAATGATGATATAAAAAGTAGCATCACAACCGCACATCCGCATTATGATTTTGAAAAGCACGAGGAAATAAACTATCTCACCCGCTTTTCTGCAAAAAGCTCTTATATTCTATATCGTATTCCACGCGGATCAAAAACAAGAAAAGTTATCGGAACAATTCCAGTGAAAGAGCCGTCATATATGCATAGCTTTGGGGTTACAAAAAACTATATTGTACTCGCAGAGTACCCTTTTTCAGTAAACCCTCTCCGCTTATTAGCAAGCGGAAAACCGTTTATTGAAAATTTTCAGTGGAAGCCGCACCGAGGAACTCACTTTTTACTTTTCAACAGAAACAACGGCGTGTTAGAGGGAAGATACGCCGCAGACGCATTTTTTGCCTTTCACCATATCAATGCATTTGAAGAGCAGGATAAAATTATAATTGATATTGTTGCATATCCTCATGCGGATATAGTACAATCTCTGTACCTTGACGTGTTGCGTGGCAAGAGAGGTACCTCTATTGTACCCGCTGGCGAGTTTCGCAGATACACCATTTCACGAGCCGATGGGTTAGTACGCGCTGACGTTCTCGCAGTAGAGCCTGTTGAACTTCCGAGAATTCACTACAAATGGGCACATACAAACGATTACCGTTTTGTGTACGGAACCGGTTCAGAAAAAACAAACGCGGATAATTTTCTTGATCGCCTTCTCAAAATTGACATCAAAACGCAAAACACAAAAATTTGGAAAGAGAACGGCTGTTACCCTGGAGAGCCAGTATTTGTACCCGCGCCACACTGCGCGAAGGAAGATGAAGGCATCATCCTTTCTGTAGTATTAAACGCCAAAAAAGGAAACTCGTTCCTGCTTGTTTTAGACGCTCTTTCGTTCAGCGAAAAAGCGCGCGCCGAAGTGCCGCACCACATCCCCTTTGGCTTTCATGGACAATTTTATGAAGAAGAGTAACTATACAAGAAAATGAACATCATCAATTTTGGAGGCAATGTAAAATTTACCCCCAAAAACTATTACACGCCAAAAAGCGAACAAGAAGTGCTTGCTATTTTGAACAAACACAAAAACGGCACAGTGCGCGTTGCGTCTTCTTTGCACTGCTGGAGCAACGCGGCCATTTCAAACGATGCTCTGATCAATTTAAAAAATTTGAATGCGGTTGAGATTAAAAAAGAAAACGGCGAAACCCGCGTGACTGCACAAGGCGGAACTGTATTGCAGGATTTGTTGAATGATATGCATAAACATTCGGATTGCACAATTCCAACAATGGGGGGTATTACGCGCCAAACAATCGCGGGTATTGTTTCAACCGCAACGCATGGGAGCGGCACACCGAGCATCTCGCATTATATAGACGAAATTCGCGTTGCGGCCTACGATGTAAAAATGGGCGAGGCAAAAATCTACTCTTTTTATGAAGGAGAAACGCTCAAAGCCGCGCGGTGCGCGCTCGGGTGCATGGGCGTGATTCTTTCAGTAACATTTCGCGCGGTGCGGCAGTATTGGATCAAAGAGCGTGGAGAGGCATGTACAACCATAGATGAAGTGCTCGCGCACGAAAACGAATTTCCTCTTCAGCAATTTTTATTGACTCCTTACTCGTGGCACTATTTTGCCTATAGAAGATCCGTGTGCGAAAAACCGCTCTTTACCGCGCGTGTGCGGAGTTTCTTCTTGCGCTTGTACGATTTTTTGAATGTAGAAATGGGCCTGCACCTGCTTTTAAAATCACTTATTTATTTTTCCTCGCAAAATGGAGAAAATTCCGCGGCAATTAGATGGTTTTATAAGAGTGTTGTTCCTCGGGCTATGTTTCAGCCCGAAATTATAAACGACGCCGAGCATGGGCTTACGCTTCACACTGCGCATCATTACTATTTTCGCCATGTTGAAATGGAAATGTTTATTCCCAAAAGCCGCATAAAAGAGGCGCCGGAGGCGATTCGTTTTGTAACGAGCGTTTTTGCGGGAATTGAGGAAAGCGCAAACAGCCCGTTTTCTGATGCGCTCAAACAAGCAGGGCTTTACGGCGAAATAATGCGAAATAAAGGAAAATACACGCATCATTATCCGTTTTTCTTCCGCCGAATTTTGCCTGACGACACGCTCATTTCCATGACGGAAGGCAATGAACCGTATTACTCTGTGAGCTTTTTTACGTACCTTGCGCCAGAAAGTCGCATACACTTTTGGGAATACGCCCGGGTTATGGCGCTTGTTCTGGCTCGCCTCTATGGCGCGCGTCCGCACTGGGGAAAATATTTTCCCTTAAAACATGACGACATCGCGCATCTGTACCCGCGCCTTCCAGACTTTCGCAGGGTATGCAAAAGCGTTGACCCTCACGGCGTTTTTATAAACGACTATGCACGAGAGGTAATAGGGTTTAGGTAAGTTTGACATGAAGAAGCAGGCAGTTGACTCACAGCGCTTCCACTTTATACTTGTAAAAAATCTACAAATAAACATTTTTTATATTCTCATAACTCAAACCAATGGAAAAAGAACAACGTACTAAAGGAAGTCAAACAAAAGAGCATACACTAGATCGTCGTCAATTCTTACAGTCCTTCGCATGGAAAGCGGCAAAATGCGGATTGGCGCTTCACGCAGTTGGTCCTATTGTTAACGCATGGAGCGAACAGATTGATGAGACAATCGCGGGAGAAGATACAAATAAAAAATACGAAGACGCGCGAAAAGAATTAAAAGAAATTCTCGACAAGTTTTCTGAACAAAAAAATTCACTTACCCCTGAAGAGATACAAGAACGGATAAAACCTCATGCTTCTTTTCTTGGGGATCCAACTGGAGTTCCAATAATTGAGTTAGGACGAATTCAACAACCTGCGGGGTCTAGCTTATCCGGTGAAGAATTTTTGATTTCATCAATAGAAAAGATGATAACAGATGGGCATATTAAGCTCAATAAGGATACGCTCAATATTATTACTTTGCCTTGCGACAACCTTGTGTTTAACGCCGCGAGTTTTTATATTTCTGAAATGAACACAATGTTCTTTAACCAAGAAGATCAGTCAAAACAACGAGAGACAATGGAGAGGTGGCTTTATGAGCAAGCAATACGGCTTGAGTACGATAGGAAGTCAAACCTTGGCCACAACGCGGAGCTAGCCAAAGAAGCGTGGAAATGGGCAAAGCCGCTCATAGATACTGGAGGAACACTGGCGATGCTTCCAAAAGAATTGCTGACACAACACAGAGTGGGGCTTGCAGAACTGGCGCGGTGGTACTGCATGAGAGGAAAATCGCGTTTCGCTGGCACTATATTGAGCGTAGATCACGAAGTATTCCATTATTTTTTTGATCAAAAGTTTGGCAAGAGCGGATATTCAGGACCTTCTGTTAAAGAATTGCTTTTCCATGCAATAAAAAGCAAAAGAGAACGCTTTGGTGTGCAGAGGTTGACTCCTATTTATGGAACAGATTTGGAAGAATTTCTTGTTGGTGTTGATGTGAATGATCAAAATTCATTAGAAAAATTTTATAATAAACTCACAGACCAAGGAGTACACGATTTGAGCGATAATAGAGCAACTGATAAAGAGCATCCTAATGCCCTCCTTACTGTTCAAAGATTTTTGGATGAATACTTAGCCCGTATTTTTAACGGAGCCATGGGATACACGCCTCAAAAAGCAAGAGAGGTTTACATAGAAAACATCAAAGATGAAACATATGTTTCGCAAAACATCCCAAATTATCTGCTTGAAGGAGCCGTACCATGATCCAACAACAGAGGAGATGGAGCTTCTTTTACAAATGAAGTGGAACGGCAAGCCTATAATATCAAAATAATTTCTCTATACCACCCGCGATTATGAAAATTTTCGTCTCCTCAAAGCCGAACGCGAAGAAAACGGGCATAGCAAAAATTGGCGATTATTCCTACGAAATAGCCGTGAAAGAGCCTCCGCTGAAAGGCAAAGCAAATACTGCCATTGCCCGCGCCCTTGCAAAGCACTTCCATGTTCCCCCATCAAACGTACGGCTTGCATCTGGCGCGCGCTCTAAAAGAAAAATATTTGAGATTTTTGAGATTATAGATTGAGTTATAAAATTGATTTTAACGTGTTTGCGGAACGGTTCTTCGCTAAACGGCTTCGCCTAAACCGCTCAAACCCATTCCGCAAACATACTTTACAATTGCAAAAATTATATGAACTCGCAACGCAACAAATTCATCGGCGTTTTTGATTCAGGCTTTGGCGGGCTCACAATTTTACGCACTATCGTGAAAGAACTGCCGGAGTACAATTATATCTATCTTGGCGATACCGCGCGCACGCCCTATGGAAGCCGTTCGCAGGAATTAATTTATGCCTTTACCAAACAGGCGGTTGACTTCCTTTTTGCGCGCGATTGCGAGCTTGTTATTCTTGCGTGCAATACGGCTTCAAGCGATGCCCTCCGAAAGATACAGCAAGAATACCTGCCCGCCCGTTACCCGAATAAAAAAGTCCTCGGCGTTCTCATTCCCGCGGCAGAAGAGGCGGTTACACGGACAAAAAATAAAAGAATTGGCGTTATTGCAACTGAAGGGTCAGTGCGCTCCGGGGCGTTTGTGCGCGAAATCACAAAGCGCGATTCGTCCATCAAAGTGTTCCAAAACGCCTGTCCCCTGCTTGTGCCGCTCGTTGAAGCAAACGAGCATAATTCAAAAGCCGCAGGCATCATGCTTAAAGAGTATCTTACTCCCCTTCTCCGGCGCAAAATTGACACGATCATTCTCGGCTGTACGCACTATGGAGTACTTGAGCGCCAGATTAAAACAATCGCAGGCCCAAACGTACAGATTATATCTGAAGCAAAAATTGTGCCTCAAAAACTTAAAAGCTATCTTGCGCGGCATCCGGAAATACAAGAGAAACTTGGCAGAAGCGGACGGAGGCAGTTTTATACCACCGATAATACGCCGCATTTTAGCAAGCTCGGCATAACATTTTTCGGCGCGAGCATAAAGGCAGAGCACGTGGCTCTTTGATTTATCAGGGATTGTTGAGTATGCTACAGTAAATACATAACATTCACCCATCCATGCTTCTCAAAGAATACACAGACTACGTAAAAGATAACCCGATCGGCTATTGGTTTAAAGCCACCCTGTCCACTCTCTGCCAACCGACGGCTTGTCCACCATTGAAGCGCAGCAAAGATTTGACACATACGGAGAGTCTGATGTT